>CAYVVX010000707.1:0-3043 GCA_964455315.1 uncultured Planctomycetales bacterium
TAGCTATGCTGGGAAAGGATAAACGCTGAATGCATCTAAGCGTGAAGCCCCCCTCGAGATAAGGTCTCGGTTGCTCTTCGGAGCATGAAGGCCCCTGATAGATGATCAGGTCGATAGGCCGGAAGTGTAAGGCGAGAAATCGCTTAAGCGGACCGGTACTAATGGCCAAAGGCTTGTGTCGCATGGATGACCAGCTGTCATCCCGCGATTCAACGCACTAGCGCACTTGAAAGTCAATACCTCCAGGGTATGTTGTCGCACCTGCAACGCACGTATCGACTGCCAAAGACTATTGAACCGCCGGTCACATCGCGTGGCCGGCGGTTTTTTTTGTTGCTTGAGCACGGCCGGGAGTCAGCCGGGTCCGGCCGCGCGTCCAGTTGCTGGCCTGGTGTGAGCGTGCGCCGGTCGGTCGCGCTACTCGCAGGCTGCCGCTGGCGGCAGGCTCTTGCCGTTCAGGCACAGGCGGAAGAGGGCAAAGTCCTGAACGTCCACATCATCGTCGGGGTCGAGGCGGGCATTCTGGCAGGCGGGCGCCGTCTGCGGGACGCCTGGTCCCGTGAAGCAGCCTTGCAGGTGGCCGAAGTCGTCCAGGTCCACGTCGCCGTCCTCGTCGAAATCGGCACCGACCGACGCGAGCTGGAGCTGGACCGTGATGGCCTGCGGGGAGTTGCTCGCCTCGGGTGATGTGATCGTGATCTGGGCGTTGTGGGTGGCCGCCGGCAGGCCGGTGACGTCGTAGCTCACCGTGATGGTGTCGTGCTCGCCGGAGCTGCTGCCGGAAGCCGGCATCACCGTCAGCCAGCCGGCATTATCGCTGATGGTGTAGTTGAGCGTGCCGGGTCCGGTGTTGTACACGGTGAAGGAGTCGTCCGGCGGGTCGATGCCGGCGGTGCCCGTGGTGTTGATCGCGGTGGTGGACAGGCCGATGCCGGGCATGGGCGGCCCGTCGTTCACCTGCAGCACCTCGACCAGATCCACGTAGCACTTGAAGGACGGGTTGGCCGTCGGGTGCGACGCCCGCAGCCACACGCTCGCGGTCGGGCTCGACGGGGTGAAGGTTCTCCAGATGTGGGTGAAGGTCTCGTGGACCCTGGCCTTGTCGGCCACCTGGTCGGCGCCCCAGTTGATGGTGCCGGCACTGCCGTCGGTGGTCTGGCCGGTCGGGTCCACGCCCACGTAGAAAGCCAGTTGCGTCGGCTGCTGGCCGCGGAATTCATACTTCATCCAGCACTTGACGAGGTAAACCTCGCCGGGAATCAGCCCGGTGATCTGGCGATTCACACCGCCGTTGAACAGGCCGGCTGGGGTCAACTGGGACAGGGTGACAGGGTGAACCTCACCGGCGCCGAACATCTGGGAGTACAGCCCGTCGATTGCGTCGGCGGGGTGGTCCGCGTTCCAGGCGCCGACGGACTGGGTGATGCGCTGTCCGCCGCTGACGGTCTGGTTGATCAGATCCCAGGGTCGCCAGGCGCCGTTACACTGGATACCGACGGCGAAGTTGGTGTAGCCGGCGTACCAGTGGTCGGCGTTCATGTACGCGCCCATCAGCTTGAGATCGGCGTCGATCTCGTCGGGGGTGAAATTGCCGATCCAGCCGCCGTAGGTGGATCCCTCGGTGGCGATGACCGGCGGAAACCGCCAGCCGCGGCGGTCGTACATGTCCTTGAACCGCCGCGGGCGCAGGGCGAAGCTGCAGGCGTCGTCGCGATCCTGGTTCGCGACCATGAGCTGGTCGTTGGGCCCGCCGTAGACGTGATGCCCGAGGTAGTCGGCGATGTCCAGCAGGTCATGCGCCGACGGGGAGAAGCTCTGGTCGATCATCCGCCAGATGTTGCCCGGCGATCCGGTGGAGAGATTCAGCGAGCAGCTCTTGATCCCCAGTTCGTGGCAGCGCTGCGCGAAGGCCCGCTCGAACTCCAGAACCTTGTTCCACTGTCCGCCCCAGTCCGGCTCGTTGAGCCCCTGCCAGCAGTCGATCCGCGGGACCAGCGACTCCAGGTGCTTGCATTGGTCGGCGAACCTGCGGCCCCAGTAGGTCGGCGTGTTCGAGTTGAAGTACATGCCGCCGTTCGAGTCGATGAACGGTCGCCCGACGAAGATCGCATCCTGGTACTTGGTATGCGCCGCGAACTGGTTGGCATTTCCCATCACGCCCAGGTCGTTGGGGTTGTTCTCGGGATTGCCTCCGAACAGCAGGATCGTTTTCCCGTTCATCTCGATCGACTGCTGAAGGTCACCGCAGTCGTAGTACCCGGGACCGACCTTGCCCAGGCGCTGGGACTGCTTCCACTGCCCGGTGCCGGCGGTGGACCACTTGTTCCAGCCGGCCGAGGCGCCTCCGGAATAGGGTTGCTCGAAGCTGGCGTTGCCGACCAGGTTGGCGCCCAGGGTCGGGGGAATGAGCGATTCGGGATCGACCGGATCCGGTTCCGGGCCGGGGC
The DNA here is from genome assembly GCA_964455315.1 of uncultured Planctomycetales bacterium. GTDB lineage: Bacteria > Planctomycetota > Phycisphaerae > UBA1845 > PWPN01 > CAYVVX01. The sequence continues at coordinate 2,448 of CAYVVX010000707.1, forward strand.
GCTGCCCGGTGGGAACCGGCCCGCTGAGGGTGACCTGATCGAAGTAGATGCGGGCACTGTCGCCATGCTGGGGGAACTTGCGCGTGCCCTTCAGCGACAGGGTCATGACCGGCAGCACCGCCTTAACGGTGACGGTCGAAGTGATCCAGGTGTTCGGCGTGGCCGCGTTCACCGACCATTCGGTGCCGCTGCCGTCGCCGTTGTTCTGCCCGAAGGGATCAAGCCCAATCCATCCGACCAGGTCCTCGCCGTTGTAGGTCTGCGCCGGCGGCGGCACGAGCCAGATGCGCGCGGTGGCGGTGTAGGTCGCCCCGGGCACGACCCAGATCTGCTGGTAAATGCCAGCCTCCTGGGTGGAGTAGCCCGAAGGCGGCTGCTTGAGGTCCATGCGCTGCGAAGCGCTTCCCTGGAAGACGTGGTCGGTGCCCTGGAAGTGGACCTGGTTGGTGTAGGTGGCGTCCCTCCAGCTGGTCCAGTTGTTGGCCGCGCCGGCGGTGAACCCGTTCTCCATGTTCGGATTGTTGGCCACCCCGGCGCCCGCCAAGACCGGCGGGTAGGGTGTCGGCAGCGGACAGGGATCATTGACACCGACGATC
>CAYVVX010000708.1:0-3041 GCA_964455315.1 uncultured Planctomycetales bacterium
GGAGATGGCAGATCCGGCGTTGCGGGCCCGGCTTTGGCGTTCATATCCAGCGCCTGGAGCATGAATTACGGCATCCCGCGGCGGAGAATCTTTGCGGGACGCGAAGATTCTGATGGATAGTAGTACAGAGAATACTGGAAGCAGCATGGACAGTTGTCCAACCTTCCGGCGCGACCATCGGTCGCGGTGCCTGGCATTCGATTGCCAGTCCAGGGAAGCTCCTCTTTGTGTCCTGGTTCTCTGTGGTTTATTCTTCTTGGGCAAGGAGAAGTAAGTCGTTTGAAACACGCAGTTGAGGACGGGAACACGAACATGCTCACCATCGCATCCGACATCGCTGATATCGCCGAAAAGGTCCGCGCCGCACAACGCCTCACCTATGATGACGGCGTCCGCCTGTACGCCACCCGCGATATTCACACCCTGGGCGAGATGGCCAACCTCGTCCGCGAGCGGCTGCATGGCCGTACGACCTGGTACAACGTCAACCGGCACATCAACTACTCGAACTTCTGCGTGCTGCGCTGCAAGTTCTGCTCGTTCTACCGGCCGTACCAGAAGGCGAAGCCGTCGCCTCAGGAAGGGTGTGGCACGGACGTCTCGCCGGTGGAAACGGACTCATCCGCCGTGTTGCCGCTCTATTCCCCCGCAACGCACACCGAGACGCCGGCCCACGACTGGAACAGCGGCGGCTACGAGCTGAGCATCGACGACATCGTCGCCCGCGCGAAGGAAGCCGACGGGCAGGGCGCCACCGAGGTGCACATTGTCGGCGGGCTGCATCCGACGCTGCCGTTCGCGTTCTACCTGGACATGTGCCGGGCGATCCGCGAAGTGTGCCCGCGGCTGCACATCAAGGCGTTCACCGCCATCGAGATCATCCACTTCACGCGGATCAGCAAGCCGCGGTTGTCCATCCACCAGGTGCTCGAGCAGCTTCGCGACGCGGGCCTGGGCAGCCTGCCCGGCGGCGGGGCGGAGATCTTCGACGATCGCGTCCACGCCGAGGCGTTCAAGAACAAGGTCGGCGAGCAGGGCTGGTTCGACGTCCACCGCGCCGCCCACGAGCTGGGCATCTTCACCAACGCGACCATGCTCTACGGCCACGTCGAGCGCCCCGAGGAGCGCGTCGCCCACCTGGTCAAGCTGCGCGAGCACCAGGACGCGTCGCTGGCCTCGCGCCAGGCCCACTTCAACTGTGTCATACCGCTGTCATTTATCCCGGACGGCAGCGAGCTGGCCGACCTGCCCGGACCGACCGGCCTGGATGACCTCAAGACGCTGGCCGTCTCCCGGCTGATGCTCGATAACATCCCCCACGTGAAGGCGTTCTGGATCATGCAGACGCCCAAGCTGGCCCAGGTGAGCCTGAACTGGGGCGTGGACGACATCGACGGCACGGTGGTCTACTACGACATCACCAGGCGCGAGGGCGCCGGCACCACCCACCAGGAACTCGCCGTCGACCGGTTGCGAAGGCTGATCCTCGAAGCCGGCGGCGACCCGGCCGAGCGTGACACGCTGTACCGGCGGGTGGTGCGGGAAAAGGGGGATTGGCGGGTCGCTTCCTAAGGCAGCCCCGTTTCGGTAAGGTCGTGGATCGCATGGCGCTTCGACACCCGGTATGAGACCGGCGTTCACCTCAACGGGGCGATTTTCACCCGGCGCGGCCAGCGAGAAGTCTGAAAGTGCGTGTGCCACTGGCCGTTCCATCCCCTTGATTGCCGCCCCCGATCCCGATAAGCTTGCTCCCCGCGACTCGCCCGGGAGTCCTGGGTCAACCCAGCCTTAAACAAGACAGGAACTAACATGAGCACGGCCATCGAATCGCGCATCATTGAGATGGGCAAGAACGCGGTCAGAATGACCACCGCCGCCGGGTCCGGCCACCCGTCCAGCGCCCTGTCGCTGGCCCACCTGGTCGGGACGCTCATGTTGCAAGAGATGCACTACGACCCGTCCGACCCGTGGAACCCGGGCAACGACCGGCTGGTGCTCAGCGAAGGTCACGCCGTGCCCATCGTCTACGCGGCGTATGCCGAGCTCGGCGGGGCGGTCGGCAAGTCGCCGGCCGAGAAGCGGGCGCTGAAGGTCGAGGATCTCAAGACGCTGCGCGAGATCGACTCGGTGCTGGACGGGCATCCCAACCCCGCGGAGGGTTTCCCGTTCTTCGACGCGGCGACCGGCTCGCTGGGGCAGGGGCTGTCGGTCGGCGCGGGTCTGGCCCTGGCCGCGCGGCTGCGCAAGATCGACAAGCGCGTGTTCGTGATCATCGGCGACGGCGAGTCGCGCGAGGGGCAGATCTGGGAAGCCCTGGACTTCATCATCGACCATAAGCTCACCCACGTGTGCCCGATCTTCAACTGCAACGGGCAGGGCCAGGCCGACCATGTGAGCCATCAGCAGTCCGACGAGGTGCTGGCCAAGAAGCTCACCGCCTTCGGCTTCCAGGTGGCGACCATCGACGGGCACAACATCGCGGCGATCAAGGCCGCCGTGGCGAAGGTCGGCAAGTCTGACGCGTGTGTCGCCGTGGTCGCCAAGACGGTGAAGGGCTGGGGGGTCGAGTCGCTCAAGGCCCAGAGCAACCACGGCAAACCGGTGGCCGAGAAGGATGTCGCCGCCGCCGAGGCCAGCCTGGACAAGACCGCGGCCGAGCTGGGCATCAAGCCCGGCGGCGACGCGCCGCGTCCGCAGGGCCCGGCAAAGGCCGGCACCAGCCTCAAGTCCGGCGAGATCAGGCTGGGCGACTTCGCCGAGGCGATGAAGCAGGCCGGTATGGGCGACGCGGTCAGCAAGAACAAGCTGTCCACGCGGCGGGCGTACGGCGCCGCCCTGCTGGCCCTCGGTCACGCCGATGAGCGCATCGTCGCGGTGGATGGGGACGTGAGCAACTCGACCTTCGCTAACTTGTTCCACAAGGCGTTCCCCGGCCGCTTCTACGAGTGCAAGATCGCCGAGCAGAACATGATCTCCGTGGCCGTGGGCCTCGCCGCCGGTGGACTGATCCCCTACGCCAGCACCTTCTCGAAGTTTCTGGC
>CAYVVX010000709.1:0-3040 GCA_964455315.1 uncultured Planctomycetales bacterium
AGTTGATCGTCTCCGGCTTCTTGACCTCGCCGAATGACCAGCTCCGGATGTCGTTGGGCGACGCCAGCGAAATCCGCACACTGCCGTAGTCATTGATCCGATCGTAAATGCTCTCAGCCATTTGTGTGCTCCAGACGACCTGTACGGTCGGTTCAGTTCACAGCCTGCTCAGTCGGGAAGCGCCGGCACGAACAGGATCCTGAGATCCTCGTTCTCCTGAAGATCCAGTTCAGCCTCGGCGAGGCGTGAGCTGTAGTCGTGCGAACGAATATCGTTGCGACTGGGTTCCACCACCACGTAATACCAGTCGTCCTCACGCTGGACGCCGGCCGCACACACGTCCAGGCGATAATCGGCCGGCTGGTGCGGTTCCAGGTATTTCCGGGCCAGCTCGAGAATGTGTCCGAGCTCTCGCTGATCAATCACCGGATGCATCACAGCACCCCCAATTCCCTGCAAACCGCATGGGCATCCCGCCGGGCTTGCAGAGCCGATCCGCCATCCACGGTCAAGCGAGCCCGGTAGTCCGCGTTCAGGCGCTCGTTGTACAGGCGTCGAACCATTGCCTGTAATTCTCGCAACCTCCGCGGCCCCATCGATTCACCCAGATGATCGTGGATCAGGCGGGTTACCCGATGATGCGGCGGCGTTTCTCTGCCCATCCCGAAGGGCGCAAGCGAGCGCAGAGTGAACGCCACCGCGGCGAACGCGGCGTAATAGGATCGACTCACGCAGCTTCGTGCGTGGGCGCCATCGGTCAACCGCTGAGCGGCGGACAGATTCGCCTTGGCAATCTCATCCCATTCGGCCATCACCATCTCCGAGCACCGGACGCCGATCACCCACAGGTCCGGCGATCAAACCCCGGCCGCCTGGGCACCGGAAATCACCCGGCAGGGGGCCAGATCCGGCGTTTCCAGCGACATGGCCACCGCGCCGCTCACCCGGCGGAAGCCCAGTTCCGCGCAGAAGTCCTCTTCCGTCCCGTGGGCCCGGACGTTGATCCGCTCCACGCCCTCCTCCACCAGCGCTTCCAGCACCCGCATGGCCATTTCCCGGGCGATGCCGTGCTGGTCGTGTTCGATGCGACCGTCGGTCCGCGTCACCGCCGCCGGGCCCTGCAGCGCCGGATCCAGCTTGCACTCCGTCAGAAAGCCCTGCTGCCCGTCGCTCAGGCCCCTGGCCAGTCCCACCAGCCGCCCCGATTGCCGGGCCAGCACCACCGCGCTGGAGCGCCGCAGCATCGCCTGCAGCCGGTCGGGCCCGACACTGCTGCCGCAGTGCTGGTCGTAGAACTCCTGGAGCTCCTGCAGGTTGACCTGCTCCGCATCGGGCATCAGGTATTCGATCTGTCCGCTCATCGGGGGCCTCCTGGAAGAATCTTCCGAACAGGCTTCCACGCCGCCGGCGACCGTCCCCGCCGCGGGCTCCCGTCCGCACGGGGCCCGCACGGGGCGCCGTGGGTTCACACCGTCTTGGACTTCTCGAGCTGGATATTCATGCCCAGCCCCTTGATCTCGTTGCACAGCACGTCGAACGAAACCGGCGTGCCCGCCTCGAGGGTGTTGGTGCCCTTGACCATCGACTCGTAGATCTTCGTACGACCCTCGACGTCGTCGCTCTTGACCGTCAGCAGCTCCTGCAGCACGAACGCGGCGCCGTAGGCCTCCAGACCCCACACCTCCATCTCGCCGAAGCGCTGGCCGCCGGTCCTCGCCTTGCCGCCCAGCGGCTGCTGGGTGATCAGCGAGTACGGTCCCGTGGCCCGGGCATGGATCTTGTCATCCACCAGGTGATGCAGCTTCATCATGTAGATGTAGCCCACCGTCACCGGCTGATCGAACTTCTCGCCGGTGCGCCCGTCGATCAGCTTCACCTTGCCGCCGCGGGGCATCTCCACCAGCACCTCGCCGCTGTCACCGGCCCGGCGGACGGACTCCAGATCCTCACGACGTTCGCGCACCCGCTGGTTGGCCGTGCGGACCACCTCGTCGATCTCCGACTCCTTGGCCCCGTCGAACACCGGCGTCACCGCCTGGAAGCCCAGGATCGATGCCGCCCAGCCCAGGTGCGTCTCCAGAATCTGGCCCACGTTCATACGCGACGGCACGCCCAGCGGATTCAGCATGATGTCGATCGGCGTCCCGTCCTCCAGGAAGGGCATGTCCTCCTCGGGAAGGATGCGGGCGATCACGCCCTTGTTGCCGTGCCGGCCGGCCATCTTGTCGCCCACCGCCAGCTGCCGCTTGGTGGCCACGTACACCTTGACCATCTCCAGCACGCCCGAGGGCAGCTCGTCGCCGCGCTTCATCTGGGCCTGCTTGCGGTCCCGCTCCTCGATGATCTCCACGATCCGGGGCCAGAACCGGTCCACCAGCTTCTGGGCGTCGGCCCGCGCCGTGGCCGGCTTCACCCAGCGCAGCTCGCCTTCGGCCACCTGGGCGCCGAAAGCCTCCACCTGCTCCATGATGACGTCCATCGACTCCGACTTGCCCACCTTCTGCTTGGTGCCCGGATCGATCATCACCTGGCCGGTGACCTGCTCGATTTCGTCGCACATCTGCCGGAAGACCGCGGCCACCTTGTCGTCCTGGGCCTTGCGGTGATCGCGCATCTCCACCTGCAGCTGCTTCTTCTGCTCGTCCGTCAGGTGCATCCGCCGGCTGAACCACTTGGTGTCGATGACCACGCCCTCCTCGCCGGCCGGCAGCTCCAGCGAGTCGTTCTTCACGTCCTCGCCGGCCCGACCGAAGATGGCGTAGAGCAGCTTCTCTTCCGGTGACAGCTCGCTCTTGCTCTTGGGGCTGACCTTGCCGACCAGGATGTCGCCGGGGCCCACCCGCGTGCCCACCCGCACGATGCCGTTGTCGTCCAGGTTGGCCAGGGCCCGCTCGGAGACGTTGGGAATGTCCCGCGTGAACTCCTCGCGACCCAGCTTGGTCTCGCGGATTTCGATGTCGAATTCGTCGATGTGGATGCTGGTGAAGGTGTCGTTCTTGAGCAGCCGCTCGCTGATCAGGATCGCGTCCTCGAAGTTGTA
>CAYVVX010000710.1:0-3012 GCA_964455315.1 uncultured Planctomycetales bacterium
ACGGCTCGCCCCAGTAACGCTGCCGGCTGAACAGCCAGTCGCGCAGCTTGTAGTTCACCTTGTGCGTGCCGACGCCCTTGTCCTCCAGCCACCTGATGATCCGCTTCTTGAACTCCGGCGTGGTCAGCCCGTCGAAGTCGCCCGAGTTCACGGCCACGCCGTCGCCGGTGTACCCGCGCCAGTCCTGCCCGTCCGGCGGCCGGACCACCTGCACGATGGGCAGCCCGAACTTGCGGGCGAACTCGAAATCGCGCGTGTCATGCCCCGGCACGGCCATGATCGCCCCGGTGCCGTAGCCGGTGAGCACGTAGTCGGCGATCCAGATGGGGATGCGCTGCTGGTTGACCGGGTTGATGGCATACGCGCCGGTGAACACGCCGGTCTTGTCCTTGCTCTCGGCGGTGCGCTCCAGGTCGCTCTTGCCGCGGGCGCTGTGCACGTAGGCATGGACCGCGTCGCGCTGCTCCCGCGTGGTGAGCGCGCTCACCAGGTCATGCTCCGGGGCCAGCACCATGTAGGTGGCTCCGAAGAGCGTGTCGGGCCGCGTGGTGTAGACGCGAATGGTCTCGGCGTCGTCGGCATCCTCCGGCGTCGAGCCGTCCGCGCCGGCGACGACAAAGTCGACCTCGGCCCCTTCGCTGCGCCCGATCCAGTTCCGCTGCATCAGCTTGGTCGGCTCCGGCCAGTCGACCGTCTCCAGGTCGCGCTCCAGCCGGTCGGCGTACGCGGTGATGCGCAGCATCCACTGCATGAGCGGGCGGCGATACACCGGGTGGTTGCCGCGCTCGCTGCGCCCGTCGTTGGTCACCTCCTCGTTGGCCAGCACCGTGCCCAGCGCCGGACACCAGTTCACCGGCACCTCATCCAGGTACGCCAGCCGGTAGTTGTCCAGCACATTCCGCCGCTCCTCGGGCGTCAACTCGATCCACCGCGACGTGCCCGGCATGGTGCCGATGTATTCCTGCATGCCGCGGGCCTTGGCCGCCACCACCTCCCCGTCGAAGCGGACCATCAGGTGTTCCTGCTGCAGGGCATGGACCAGTTCGGAGATGGGCCTGGCCGCATCGGCCGTCGGGTCGTACCAGCTGTGGTAGAGCTGCAGGAAGATCCACTGCGTCCAGCGGTAGAATTCCGTGTCGATGGTGGCCAGCTCGCGATCCCAGTCGTAGCCGAGCCCCAGCCGCTGCATCTGGGCCCGCATGTTGGCGATGTTGCGGTTGGTGGTCTCGCGCGGGGGGACGCCATGCTCGATGGCGTACTGCTCGGCGGGCAGCCCGAAGGCGTCGTAGCCCATCGGGTGCAGCACGTTGAACCCGCGCATCCGCTTGAAGCGGGCGAAGATGTCGGTGGCGATGTAACCCAGCGGGTGCCCCACATGCAGCCCGACGCCGCTGGGGTAGGGGAACATGTCCAGCACGTAGAACTTCGGCCTCACCGGGTCAAAGTCCGAGTCGCCCGGCTGCGGCGTGCGGAAGGTCTTGTGCTCGAGCCAGTAGCTCTGCCACCTGGCTTCGATGGCGCTGAAATCATAGCGCCCCGGCGGCGGGGCTGGGTTCTCTGACACGCTGTCTCCCTCGAAAGCAAAGCTCCCGCGCTGGGTGAGCCCGTCGGGCCCGCCGGCGCCTTTTGCCTGGCCGGGAGTGTACCGTAAAGCCTTCCCCCGGCCCATACGGGTCGGGGGCGTTGCCGGGTCCGGGGTCCGTGCGAGGATTCCATGAAGATTTCGTTTGGCGCCGAGGAGAGGCCCGCGGTAGGCTGTTGTCGCTGGAAGAGTTCAAGCCCCGGTTGATCCCGAGGGTTCGTGCTCAGCAGAGACCGCTCCGTCTCAGTTGAGGATTGAGGGGCGCGAGGAGGATGGAAATGCAGGCCAATAGCTCTATACGATGGTATGTCCCCTGTGCCGCCCTGGCTCTCGTGGGATCGACCGCCTTCGCGGCCGATAACGTGTTCACCCTGGGCACCGGGACGGTCATCCACCAGGTCGCACCGGACAGCAACTACGCCGCCCTGGTTGGCGCGGGACGGGTCACGGCCAATCGCCTGAAGGTCGACAGTGAAGATCCCGCCGGCAGCGCCGCCCAGGCCCTGCTCAAGTTCAACAACCTGTTCGCCAACGACGCCGGGCCCATCGCCCTCAACTCCGACGTTCACTTCGCCAGCCTGCGCCTGGTCACCACCAACACCGGCAACGGCGGTGCCTTCCACCGCATGCTGCAGCCCTGGAGCCCGTCGAATACATGGAACAGCTTCGGTAACAACGGACTTCACGCCGACAACGTCGAACTCGTCGCCCCCGCGGACATGAGCACCGGCGGCGTCGGCGCCTTGTCGCCGCGCACCTTCACCGTGACCAACAGCCTGCAGGCCTGGTCCAACGGGCAATCCAACCAGGGCTGGGGCATCCTCCCGCTGGGCACCGACGGATGGGAATGGACCCACTTCACGTCCAGCACGACCGCCAGCCGCCCGCAGCTTAAGGTCATCTCCTCGCCGCAGGTCCCCGGCGCGATTGACGTCTCCTTCCGCCAGGGCGTGAACGGGTATACCGGCACCGTCGACACCCGCCTCCGCGGCGCCGCCCCGGATGACACCAGCTTCGCCACCAACGCCGAATTGAGCATCGACGGCGAGGACTCCGGCCAGCCCACCCAGGGCCTGCTCCGCTTCGGCCGGATCTTCAACGACGAAGGCGGCATCGTCCCCCGCGGCGCCACCATCGTCTCCGCCTGGATGGAGATCGAGTCCACCGACCAGGGCCACGGCGCCGACGTGCACCGCATGTTGACCCCCTGGCAGGACACCGACACCTGGAACACCCTCGGCGCCGGCGTGCAGGCCGACGGCATCGAAGCCGTCGCCACCCGCGAGCTGCGCATCGACGGCACCTTCTACAACGCCAGCGGCCACGCCGACAGCCTGACCAACGGCAAGGTGGTCATCGATGTGACCGCCTCCGTCGCCGCCTGGTCCGGCGGTGCCGACAACAACGGCTGGGCCCTGCTCCCGTTCAAC
>CAYVVX010000711.1:0-3010 GCA_964455315.1 uncultured Planctomycetales bacterium
ATCCATGCACAGAATCAGAATATGTTCCGGTGCCCCGTTCTCGCGCTCGCAGTAGACGGTGTCGTGCCAGCCTTCGAGATTGAGGTCACCCGCGTAGCCGGCCCGGTAGAGCTCCCGGACGATCTCCGCCCAGTTGGCGTCGCCGACGCCGACGAAGCAGTGCTCGATGGCGTTGGGGTGATAGATGCCGTACTGGTCCATGATGTCGCGAAAGACCTTGGCATCCTTGGCGTGGACGTGGTAAATGCGCTTCCCGTACTTGCGGACGTTGAGCACCGGGTCGATGAGCTGGCACATCAGGTGGCTGGCGTCCCACTCGATGCCCAGCGCGTCCGAGGGCACGGCGTCGAAGCACTTCTCCCACATGGCCGGCGTGGCGATGCAGTTGATCCCGCCGAAGGGGCTGTGGAACTGGCCCATTGGGCAGTGCTCGAACGCGATCTTCACGCCGGCGGACTCGGCCGCTTTGGCATGTTCGGACCAGACCTCCTTGAACTTCGGCAGCGACTTGTCCAGATCCTCGTTGATCACCCGGCCCGCGAAGCCGGCCACCACGGGCACGCCGATCTCCCTGGCCAGTTCGATGCAGTTGCGGACGTGCTGCTTGTGCTTCGACGCGACGGCGGGGTCGGCGTCGAGGTGATTGACGTAGAAGCCGCCGATGCAGCTGATGCGGATGCCGGCCTCGTGGTAGGAGCTTTTCACGTCCGCGGCCTTGCTCTTCCAGCCGTCCTTGCCGGGCAGGAAATCGGTGTCGGGGTTGACCAGCAGCTCGACGCTGCCGAAGCCGTGCCGCTTCTTGAACTCGATCCGCTCCTTGTTGTAGCTGCTGAGAAAGCCGACGCGCATGGTGGTATCCTTCCGGTTGAAAAGCTTCTGCCGGCGATTCACAGGCGCCGGCGCGGGGGCAATTCTATCGGCGGGCGGGGGTGGGGGGAAGTGACCGAGCGGAAGTTGTTCAGGAGTGCGGCAATTCACTGCCGCACGTGCCGAACACGGACCAACGAGCGCCAGCGGGCGTTATTCCCGATGAGATCCCGTGCCGACCAATGGCTTCTCTGCCTCGCGCTCCCGGCGGGCCCGGTGGCGTTCGCGGAGGCTGCGCGGCTGGCCCGGCGGGACGGTGATGGCTTCGCTGACCTGGTGAACGAGCCATCTGGCGTTGAGCTCCCCGTAAACACTGCCGGCCAGGGTCAACCGCCGGCCGTTGGCCAGTTCCACATCCACGCGGAACCACTGGCGGTCGCCGCTGGACATGGACTGCTTGTGGTAGAGGTTGGTGATGTCGGCGGCGCGGGCAGTTTTCGTGCGTGTGAATGGGCCCAGGCGGCGGGTGACTTCCACGCCGTCGGAGGAGACCACCGTCCGGTAGCTGCCGAACAGCGAGGGAAGGATGCACCAGAGTACCAGCGTGATGGGGGCGAAGAAGATCAGGAACAGGATCAGGAACCAGTTGCCGTTCCACGCTGCGTAGGCCATGAAGCCGGTCGCGCCGGTGAAGATCGCCTCCACCACCAGAAGCAGGAGGAACATGCCGAAACCTGCCCAGCAGGAGGTGGTGTAGGCGGTCGCGGTTCGACCCAGCGTTTCGACGCGAATTCTGGAGGAGATCGGTGCGTCGCCGGCGGTGATCGTGGCCTGTTCCCGGAGAACGCGTTCGGGGGCTTCGCCGACGGCTTCGTCGCTGTCGGCAGTGCGATAGACGGGCACTTCCAGGCAGAGGCCCAGGTTGACGCCGGGGATGTCGGCGTCGGCCGTGAGCTGCCAGTGGACGCGGTTATTGCTGTCGCCGTCGTCGCAGGGCTCGCAGGTGTAGGGGATCTGGAAGTCGACCGGCAGGCGGACCTCGGTCTCCCCGTAGCGCGGGGCGATGTTGTCGTGGGTTTGCGTGTCGCCCCACAGCGTGTGATGGTTGGTGTCGCTGCTGTCGCCGGATTGGGTGGTCACCGTGCGGACGCATTTCAAGGTGACATCGATGCGGTCCAGCGCGGCGATGTCGCCGACCAGAACAAGCTCGCCCTGGAGCCGTCCGCCGACCACACCGGGCAGCGTGGACAGGTTCAGGTAGCTGCGCCCGAAGCGGCGATACATCAGCGTCGCGCGGATCGCCCAGGCCAGAATGCCCGCGCCCACGGCGGGGAAGAGCAGGCCGATCAACGCCAGGTAGTTGTGCTTGTCGGCGATTTCCTCAGGCAGGAAAAAGAGTATGGGCGAACTGATCGCGTTCCAGAACAGCGCGAAGACCCACAGCATCGCCGCCTTCCGGCCCAGTTGCGGGGAGATGCGCCCGGAGGACCACTCCGGTCTGGTAAGCCAGGGCTGGTCGGGGTGGGCGGCCTGGGCGGCTTTCTCCCTGGCGACCCGCCGGCCGCCGGTGATGCCGGCGTAGATGATCGACCCGCCGGCGCCGCCAAAGACCACCACGAACAGCAGCATGAACGCGAGCAGTCCGAAGCGCAGCTCGCGGTCGAGCATGGCCTGTTCGGGCGCGGCCGGGTTGACATAACAGGTGACCGTCTTGCCGCGCTGATGATGAGCCCGCAGGCGGCGGTGAACATCCTCGTGCCACGATCCGATGTTGTCGCCGGAGCCGTTGATCCCGACGCGGTCGGCGGTGTAGGTGGTGCCGCCGATGGTGTAGTGGTAGGTGCAGACGACCTTGGAGGTGGAGCCGCCCTCGCTGTCGCTGTGATGCTCGAGATCGAGCGTGTCGATGGTGGCGGGAACCTCGGTCCAATGCTGGGCCCGGGCGTAGTCGAGGAGCGTGCTTCCGGCCATCCAGCCCATGAACACGCCGACGCCGGCGAAGGGCAGCCCGAACAGCACCAGGAACACCCCGCCGCCGCGCCCGCTTTTCTTACCGGACTTGCTGCCCATGATCGGCCCCCGAAATCATGGTTGGCCAAAGGTCTCCCCGCCAATCCGCCTTTAAACGCATCGACCAGCAGGGCTTGCGGCTTCATCTGTTCAACAGAACCGCATCGCTCACTCCTCCCCCGGCGACGGAGCC
>CAYVVX010000712.1:0-3004 GCA_964455315.1 uncultured Planctomycetales bacterium
GATGCGGTTGCCCGCCGAATCGCGGCTGATCTTGAGCGACTGCAGAATGGGCACGCCGTTGTGCAGCATGGTGCCGAGGATGCGGCAGAACCGGCACACCGCCACCATCATCACGATCTTGCCCACCATCGGGAAACGCAGCTTCATCCGGTCCATGAACAGCCGGCCGGATTCGCTGCGCAGCAGCGGCACCGTGATGACCACCGCCACCACCAGCGCGCCGAGGATGTACAGCCCCTTGCTCTGCAGCACGTCGCAGAACGCGAACATCGCCGTGGTCAGCCACGGCTTCTCCATGCGGTCCAGGAAGGTGCGGATCTTGGGCACCACGAAGGTCATCAGGAAGGTGACCACGCCGAGGCCCACCACCATCAGCACCACCGGGTAGATCAGCGAGCCGATCAGCTTGTTCTTCAGCTCGTCCTGCCGCTCGGTGAACACCGAGATGCGCAGCAGCACGTCTTCCATGAAGCCGCCCTGCTCGCCGGCGCGAACCATGGCCACCGACAGATCGGTGAACGCGTTGGGATGCTTGTGCATGGCATCGCCGAGCGTTTCGCCGCCGGACACGTCCGCGTGGATCTCCTTCAGGATCTCCGACAGCAACTGGTCCGAGGTCTGCCGGGCCAGCACGTCCAGCGCCCGCAGCACCGGCACACCCGCTCGCAAGAGGTCCGCAAGCTGGCTGTAGAAGGTGCTCAGCACCTTCAGCTTGACCTTCTTCCGACGACCGGTCAGGGCCCGCTTGTTGGCCTGCCCGCCCTCGGCCACATGAATCGGGAACAGGGCCCGATCGTCCAGCATGCGCAGCACTGCCTGCTGGCTCTCGGCGGTCAGCACGCCGGTGATGGTCTGCCCACCGGTAGTCTTGGCTTTGTATGTGAATGTGGCCATGAATGCTCAACCGCTCGGGAATCTCTGCCTGAACCGGGAACCGCGGAGGGAACTGGCCCGAGCCGCCCTCCATTTCGACCCATCCCGCGGGGTCATCCGTGTCCCCGGGAAGGACGAACTGTACCCAACACCCTGCTCACCTGCCGAACGCCCTCTCCGGGGGCATCGGCAACACCCCTGTAAAGATTATCGGACGCTGCCCCACAGATTCGTTACCGTAAGGCTCACAATGGTTTAAGTCAACGACCGCGGTCACGAACCGCAACCTTCCGCCGACCGGAAGGCCCGTCCTGAGGCTTATACCCGCCACCGCCGGGTGCGGTGCATGTCTGGAGGGGATGTGGAGATCCGGGGATCGCGCCAAAATGGTGGTCTAGGGGCCAAATCGGCCGGTCGTCCAGGCGGTACCGTCGGGGGTAGAGAGCGTGGGACCGAACACCACACCGCGAATCCGGTCGTTGGCGCCGGCGGCACTCCAGCCTGACCGGGACGGCCGTGCGGGCGTCGTCCGCACCAGCAGGTTTCTCGCGGCGACCACCTCGGCTCCCCGGCGGGCCATCAGGCGCTGCCGGGCCGGGGGCAATCCCGCCGGGCCGCGGGCATGACCCTCGGCCTGGACCACGACGGCCGCAGCCTCGTCGGCGATCCCCGCCGGACCCGCCGCAAGTGCCAGCAGCACCATCGCACCGAACAGCATAGCGCTCACCTCGGCATCCCCTCTCACCCTGACCCGCGGGGCAGCGCCGAGGTTTGCCGTTTCGCGCCCCGATCGCCTGGACCAGTAAAAAAGGCGTGAGGGCCGCGAGGTCTCCCCACTTCGCGACCCTCAGCCATCGTTCTTCCCGCTCCGGAATTCCGGGTGGACGCCCCGGTGCTCATCTCCCCAGCGAGCCTCAAGGCGTTCCCCAGCATTTCCGCTTGCGGGGCTGACCACTTTTCGGCCAGACATCAGGATAGGAGAGCAAAGTCCGTGCCGTGCCCATTCCCCCACTCAGAATTCATGCCGTGGATCGCTGTAACGTATTGATAATACTGCGTTTAATAAATTATATAAAAATCGTGGCTCAGACATGCACGGAGCCCCAATTGGGGACTTTTACCCAACTGGCCCGGTGGGCGGTGGGCATAATCTACCCAATCCGGGGCAGCCGCCGTTGGTCAGTGAACCTATCTCAGAAATCCGAGTGAACCTATCTCAGAAGGAACTCGGCGCAGAAAAAGAGCGTGACCTTCGCCAGCTTGGCAAATTGGGAAGGTTACACTGATCTGACAATCTGTCTGGCTCTGCCGTCGCCGGCTTCGCCGTCAGCATCGAAGGCCGATTGAACGCCCATTCAACGCTGCCTGATACGCCCTGCAACAGGGCAGATCAGGCAGGGTTGCGGCTGCTCACCGCGCCCCACCGGCCGGCGCCGCCGTCGAAGCGGGAGCGGTCGCCGGCCGGCGTTCACCTGGCTACATGAGCGGCGGCGGCACCGATGCCGAGCCCGGCAGGGCCTCGGGGTATGGCAACGGCTGGCCCTCCCTGAACGCCATCCAATTGCGCTGCGCGATCATACGCTCGCGTTGCGTCGCGTTGCGCTGGGCTGACGCGCTATCGGCCTCACGGAGCAGATTCTCATGGGGCGCACGCTGAGCGGCCGCCTTCGCCTTGATGCTGGCGATCTGTTCCGCCTCCCACTGAGTGATCCGTCCGACCTCCGCCCGGGCGTCCGATCGGCCCGCGCCGACCGCGCTCCACTGCGCCTCCCGGGCCTCCCAGAGGGCCGCGGCTTCGATCATGCTCACAATACCGGCGTACTCTTCCGGCCGGGCTGCCAGTTCCCGGAAAAGCTCCCGCAGCCGCTCTTCGGTGCCCCGGTCATCCTCGTGGCCGGTGCCGCGCAGGACGATGGCTCGCAGTTCATCCGCCGCCTGTCTCCGCAGGCTGGCCGCGTTTTCCGTTTCCTGGTGGGCGATCGATTTCACCCGCTCCGTCAGTGTTCCCATTGTAGATATCTCCTCAAATGACCACCGCTACCGCCAGCAGCAACGCGCCGCCGCGTTGAATCACTCACACAGCCTCACCGCAGGGCCGCGGCTTCCTTATCAATAAGCCGATCAAATACCG
>CAYVVX010000713.1:0-3002 GCA_964455315.1 uncultured Planctomycetales bacterium
GTGTCGGTGCGCCAGCAGGGCAGCGATCAGCTCAACCAGGTGGGCCAGATGCAGTTGGCCCGCTTCGTGAACCCGGAAGGGCTGCTGGCGGTGGGCAAGAACCTCTACGTGCAGACGGACGCCTCGGGTCAGCCTTTGCTGGGCAACCCGCTGCAGGACGGCATGGGCGGTCTGCGACAGTCGTTCCTGGAAGGCAGCAATGTCGATCCGGTCCGCGAGCTGGTGGACCTGATTTTCACCCAACGTGGCTTTGAATTGAATTCGCAGTCCATCCAGAGTGCCGACGAGTCGCTCCGGGTGGTGACCAACCTGAGAAGGTGATGATGAGGCGACGCTGAGGAGTTCGGGATCGAAGCCCGGTCGGTGAAGTGACACCGTCCGGCGCGGGCGCGAGGAGGGTGCGCCCCACGAGGACGCGACGCGGAGGCCGTCGAATGCAGGATGCACAAGACAACTTGAGGAACCGGTTGAGCCGGCGGGAGTCGGCGCGCACCCGGTTCGCCACGGTGACGGTGATGCTCGTCGCCGCATCGGTCTTCGCCGCCGAGCCCTCGGGCGACGCGTTGAAGCCGGACGCGGTGGGCGAGGTGATTGTGCGCCTGCACGCCACGGCGCTGGTCACCGGCGATCGGGTGCTGCTCGCTGACATCGCCGAAATCGACCCGGCCGTCCGCGACCTCGCCGGACAGTGGGTGGTCGCCAACAGTCCTCGGGCCGGCCATACGCTCCTGCTCGACCTGGCCCGCGTGCAATCGGTGCTTTCCCGCCGCGGCGCCAACCTGTCCTGCTGGGTCTTCCGGGGCTCCTCCGAGTGCCGGGTCAGCCGGCCGGGGACTCCGTCCGAGTCTCGACCACACGCTGTCGACCTCATCCCCCGAGGCGATGGAGGGGGCTCTTCGCTGCCGGCGGGCGCGATGGTGCCCGACCAGCCGGGGACGCTGGAAACCGCCATTCGGGGACATCTCGATGAGAAGCTCGCCGACACCGGCTGCAAGGCGGTAGCAAGGTTCAATCCGTCCATCTCCAGGCTGCTGGCCCTGTCCGGCGAGACTTACAGCTTCCGCATCGTCGACCGCGGGGAGCGGCAGGTGGGACTGGTGCCGCTGGAGGTGACCATCACCGAGGGCAGCAGCGTTCGCCAGGTACAGCAGATCCTTGCCGACGTGTCCCTGTCCCGCGAAGTGGTGGTGGCCCGGCGGGCACTGAACAACAGCGAGACCATCGACGCCGCCGACCTGCGGCTCGAGGAGCGGACCTTCGACCGGATCGAAGACATCGGGCTCACCGATCTCGGCGCCGTCGCGGGCCAGCGGGCCAAACAGTTCGTCCGCAAGGATGCCATGATCACCCGCGCCGACCTGGAGCCGGTACCGCTGGTCGAGCGCAACGACCTGGTCACCGTCTGGGTGCGCCGCGGCGGTCTCACCATCCGGGCGTCCGCGACTGCCATGGGCGCCGGCACTTACGGTCAGACCGTCGAAGTTCGCAACGAGAAATCACGGCAAAGCTTTTTCGGCGTCATCACCGGCACCCGCACCGTTGAGGTCGGCGGGATGCCGGCGTCGATCGCCACCCTTGCCAGCAGGGAGGACAAGTGATGAATTCCGTCATTCGCCGGGCGACCATCGGCGTGTTCGTCTTGTCGAGTCCACTGTTCGGTCAGAGTTCCTCCATGTGGCGGGCGGCCGCGGCCTCGCCGCCGCAGACGGCGGACGTGATCGCGACCGGCGGGCCGTCGTTCACGTCGATGCCACCGGCCGAGGCCTCGCTGCCGGGGACCCGGGCCCTCGAAACGGTCTCGTTCATCGGCATTGCCCCGGCGCAGCCGCGACGGTTCAAGGTTCACGACCAGGTCAGCGTGATCGTTCGGCAGCAGAAGCAGTACGAAGCCGACGGGCAGTTGAACAGCGAGCGGCGCTGGAACATGGACGGCGAGCTGAGCAACTGGTTCCGGTTTTACGACGACGTGAAGCACCTGGGCAGTGACAAGCTCAGCAACGGCAAGCCCGGCTTCACCTTCGACTACAACAACCGGGCCCAGAACCGGGCCACCAACGACCGCGAAGACAGCTTCATCACCCGCGTCCAGGCGTTCATCATCGACGTCAAGCCCAACGGCAACCTGGTGATCGAAGCCCGCATGCGGGAGGAGCACGACGAGGAGATCATCAACATCACCCTCACCGGCACCTGCCGGAGCGAGGACGTGACCGCGGCCAACACCATCCTGAGCACCCAGATCGCGGATCTGGTGCTGATCGAGAAGAACGAGGGCAGCGTGCGCGACACGACCAAGCGCGGGTTCATCCCCAGGCTGTTCGACTTCGCCAAGCCGTTCTAGGTGCTGGTGCTGAATTCTGCGTTTCAAGTGCTGAGCAATGGCCGAGACGGACTGAATCAATGCCTCGACGGAATGCGACAACCTGGCGACTGATGCTCGCGGCGGTGCTGCTGCCGGCGTTCGGCGCGGCTGAGACCTTCGCGGTGAAGATCGGCGACATCACCCACCTGCAGGGATCGCGGATCAACCATCTCGAGGGCATCGGACTGGTGATCGGGCTCAAGGGCACTGGCGACGGCGGCAAGTACGCCCCGGCCATGCGCCCGCTGGCCGAATATCAGCGCAGGTTCGCCAACCCGGTCGCGTCCATGGAGGAGCTCAAGGAAGCCAGGAACGTCGCCATCGTGCAGGTCGAAGTGATCCTTCCGCAGGACGGAGTTCGCGAGGGCGAGCGCGTGGACGTGATAGTCAGCAGCATCGGTCCGGCCAAGAGCCTTGCCGGCGGGCGACTGCTGATCACGCCGCTGGTGGGCCCGCATCCGCAGGACGCCCGCGGAGTCATGGCCATGGCCTCCGGCCCGCTGCACATCGAGGATCCCACGGTTCCGACGGTGGCCCGCATCTCGGAGGGTGCCACCCTGGAACAGGACTGGGTTCACAACTACATCGCCCTGGGCCGGGATCTGACCGTCTACCGGGAGCGCAGCGCGGTCCGGCCCAT
>CAYVVX010000714.1:0-2995 GCA_964455315.1 uncultured Planctomycetales bacterium
GCCGGTGAGCTTCGGGTCATCCACATCGATGTGGGTGCGGATGAACTGGACACCTTGTGAGACCTCTTCCTGGATGCCCCTCAGCGCACGTTCTCGGGCGTCCTCGAGTGTCTGGGTTTTCTTGACATCGTGCCAGCGGGCGATCCCTTCAAACAGCGTGCCGCTGGTGTTCTTGGCGCCCTCGCTGCCGGCGGTGTAAACGTAATCCAGGTGAAGGTGGGGATCCACGTAGGGCGGAACCACCAGACGGCCCCCCAGGTCGCATTCTTCGGCGGCCTTGGGGAGATTCCTGCCGATCTGTTTGATGACTCCCTTGTCAACCAGGATCTCGCTGGTTTCATCGTGCTGCCGATAGATCCGGGCGTTCGTAAACTTCTTCATGGGCTTCTCCTTCTTGTGTTGAAAACGACACGAGGGAAGAGCGCAGCGCGAGGCTTCTGCGCGACGGCGTTCTTCTTCTAATCCAGCGCCTCGGCCTCCAGCGATCCGCAGCGCGCGAGATCGGACGGCGCGCATGGTGGCAGTTCGCGTGCGATCGTGCGGAGAGCCGTGCGCAGTCCTTCTTCGAGGGTGGGATGGTAAAATGGCATTCGAAGCAGGTCGTGCACCGTAAGCTCCCGACCGATCGCCAGAGCCAGGAGATGGGCCATGTGCTCGGCTGCCGGTATCACCATCTCGGCACCGAGCAGGCGTCCGTCGCGGCGTGCCGCATAGAGCCGGAGCAGTCCATGGTTTTCTTGCATCATTCGGGCGCGGCCCTGCCGGGCGAAGCTCACCTCGCCGATCAGCGTGGTTTTTAAATCGAGGTCTTTCGCCCTCTGCCCAACGGAAGCGACCTCAGGATCACAGAACACCACGCTCAGCGGCGTGCGCCTCGGCAGGCGGATCGGGTCCCTGCTGGTTGCGTTGAGACCGGCGATGTGACCCTCGTCGGCGGCCTCGTGCAACCATGGTTTGTCCCCGTTGGCGTCGCCGGCCAGCAGGACCGGTGTGGTGCCGATTCGCATCGTCATCGGGTCAACCTCGGGCATGCCTTTCCCGTCGAGCGGCACTCCGAGCGTTTCGAGACCCAGACCATCCAGGTTCGGGCGCCGGCCCACCGCCACGATGACCTTCTCGACGGTGACACTCCCTCCCTTCCATCGCAATTCGACGCCACTACCTGCTTCCGCGAGTTCAACCCGCGTATCGAGATGTATGGCAAACTCCTTCGCGAGAATATCCCGCGCGGCATCGGCCACCCTCTCGTCCGAAATCCCGGCGATCTGTTTGCCGGCGAAGGCGTGGACATCGATGCCGAGGCGCGCTAATGCCTGCGCGATCTCCACCCCCACCGGGCCAAGACCGATCACCCCAATCCGCAGCGGCAGATCTTCCTCGTCAAAAAGCGTATCGGAAGTCAGAATGCGGTCGCCGAGAGCCCGCCAGGGCTTCGGCACGATTGGACTCGAACCGGGTGCCAGCACGATCTGACCTGCCTGGATCGCGCGCTCACCAACGATCAAACGGTTCGGGCCGTCGAGCCGTGCGTACCCTGCGATGTTGCGCGCGCCGAGGTCCTCAGTCGCCTTCAGCACCCCCGAAACGAAGCGGTCCCGTAACGAACGTACGCGGCGAAGTACCGCCGGGATGTCTACACGAAGTCCACTCCCTCCGCGGATGCCGAACTCATCGAGCTTCGTCCGCGCGTGGAACGCATCGGCCGCCGCGATGAGCGCCTTGGACGGCATGCACCCAACGCGGGCGCAGGTCGTACCGTAGGGGCCGGCATTGATCAGCACGAACTTGTCGGTCCGATCGCGAACCTCGCGCAATGCGGTGAGCCCGGCCGTGCCGGCACCGACGATAGCCACGTCCACATGACTGACGTTGCCGATCTCCATCGCCTCACCGGCTGTGTTTGCCGCCGTTTTCAGTCGTTGTCCCGTATTGTTCATGATTTACTCTTTCATGGGCCGGTGGACGCATCCGAGGAGGAACGCAGCGTGCGTTTGGCCAGGAATGCAACGATGATGGCCAGGACAAAGCAGGCCAGGGACATGTAAACGATGCGCTTGACGCCGGTTGTCGGGAAGTCGCTCAACAGCATTCCGCCGACCCAGGTGGCGCTCATGATGGACAAATTGAAGACGCTGGATTGCACCGAAGTGGCCACGTCCTTGGCTTCTTCAACCTGCTTGCTGACGGCGGTCTGGTACATCGTCACCAGCGGACCAAAGGCCAGGCCCCAAAGGAAAAACGCGACATGCGAGATGACGAGGGTCCCTTTGAAAGCAAGGA
Organism: uncultured Planctomycetales bacterium; assembly: GCA_964455315.1. Classification (GTDB taxonomy): domain Bacteria; phylum Planctomycetota; class Phycisphaerae; order UBA1845; family PWPN01; genus CAYVVX01. The sequence goes on from CAYVVX010000714.1 coordinate 2,281, forward strand.
ACATGGCCATGGAAATCGCGCCAATGGCGAGCATGCTGACGATCAGAGGACGCAGATAAGCGTCGATGTATTTCGCGGAAGCCACCACCGAGATCACCGAACCGATTCCAAAGATCAGTAGCGCCAGGCTGATGCCGCCCGCGAAGCCGATCATTTCCACCAGCAGGGTGATGTAGGTGTAGATGCCGTAGTGGGCCGCGACTGACAGGAAGGTCAACAGCAAGACGATCAGGACCGAAGGCATCTTCAGCACCGCCAGGGGCGAATTGCTCTTGCTGAGCCTTTCACCCTGCACCGCAGGCAAATAGAAATATGACAGCACGGCAATGACTATGACAATCACGCCCAGGACCATGAAGACGCTCCGCCAGCCGAATGTGAGGCCGATCGCCGTCATCGCCGGAAGGCCGATGCTGATGCCCAGGGTGTTGCCGGACATGATGACCGTGATGGCCTTGCCATGCATGTTTTCGGGGGCCAGACGCGTGCCGTAGGCCGCGATCATCGGCCACATCACGCCCGCGCAAATCCCGCCGACGATACGGAAGACGATGATGACCGCATAGGACGACGAGAGACCGACGACGATGTTGGAGGCCGCGAACCCGATCAGCAGCGCCATCAGCAGCGTTTTGCGGTTGAAGGCCAGGGTGGCGCTAACCAGTGGAATGGCGGCGATGGCGGAAGCCAACGCATAAACACCGACCAGAAAGCC
>CAYVVX010000715.1:0-2990 GCA_964455315.1 uncultured Planctomycetales bacterium
CGTCGGCGTCCAGGACTTCCGGCGCCTGCTCGACCGCAAGGACATCGACGCCATCTTCGTCCCCACCCCGGATCACTGGCACCCGCTGATCACCATCCTCGGCTGCCAGGCCGGCAAGGACGTCTACGTCGAAAAGCCCGTCTGCCCCACCGTCGCCGAAGGCCGGGCCATGGTCCGCGCCGCCCGCCGCTACGGGCGCATCGTCCAGGTCGGCACCCAGCAGCGCTCCATGCCCGTGTTTCAGAAAGCCATCGAGGTCGTTCACAGCGGGCGCATCGGGCAGGTCACCTCGGCGACCGCATGGGTGGGCACCAACGGCTGGGGCACCGGCGAGAACCCGGGCAAGCCGCCGGAAGGGCTCGACTGGAACATGTGGCTGGGACCGGCCCCCTGGGTGGAGTACTCGCCCGAGCGCCACTACGGGTTCATGGGCTGGCAGGACTACTGCCGCGGCGGGCAGCTCACCAACTGGGGCGTGCATCTCATGGACATCGTCCACTGGGGCATCCGCCAGGACCGCCCGCTCAACGTGCAGGCCGTCGGCGGCTCCTACCGCGGCGGCACGGGCGCGGACAATTACGAGATCATCGATGCGATCTTCGAGTACCCCGGCTGCACCGTCACCTGGGAGCAGCGGCACAGCAACAGCTACGCCGGCAAGGGCTACGGCATCAAGTTCCAGGGCACCAGGGGGCAACTGCTGGTTGATCGAGGCACGTTCGTCGTCGTGCCCGACAGCCTGGGCATCCCCGAGTTCGTCGGCGAGCCCGAGCGAAGCTGGGCCAACCCACCCCACCACAACAACTTCTTCGCCTCCATCCGCTCGCGCAAGCCCCCCATCGCCGACATCGAGCAGGGCTTCCGCTCGACCACCGCGGTGCTGCTCGCCGGCATCGCCCTCAAGGTCGGCCGCAAGCTGAACTGGGACGGCGACACCGAAACGTTCATGCATGATGCGCAGGCCAACCAGCACCTGACCCGCGCGTATCGACCGCCGTGGCACTTGTGAGTAGTGAGTGATGAGTAATGCGTGAAGACCAACCATTGCGTGCGGGAGTACGGCAATGCATTGCCGCACGAAACGAACACAGGCAATCGCTGATCCGCTGAGAACCCATCGTCGAACAGCGAAACGACATGTGAGCAACCAGCCATGATCCGAAGAATACTGTACGTTGCCATCGCCCTGTTCACGGGCGCTACCGTCTCCTTCGCCGAGTCGCCGCGCGTACAGCGACTCGCCGCGGCCATCGGCGGCAACGACGAATCCGCCCGCATCCGCGCCCGCCAACTGCTGCCGCGCGAGGATGCCGACGAAGTCGCCGCTGCGTTGCTCCCGCTGCTGTCCAGCGACGACCAGAATGTCTGGCGGACCGCCTTCAACGTTCTCGCCGACGTGTGCAACCAGGCCTCCGCCCCCGGGCGCGACGCTGACCGCGCCGCCGTCTCCGCCCGCCTCATGCCGCTGGTCGATGCCCGGCAGACCGCGGAGATCCGCGTCCGTGCCCTGGGCCTGCTCCCGCTGGTCATCCCCGATGGTTACGACGTGAGCCCGATGGCGGCGATGCTCGCCGAAAATGACCCGCTGCTCCGCGAGAGGGCCCGTGCCGCGCTCGAGGAAACAGGCACGCCGGAAGCCGCCGCGGCACTGGCGGCCGCCCTGCCCAGGGCCGATCCGGCATTTCAAATCGCCCTGCTGCACGCGCTCAGCCGCCTGAAGCAGCCGGCCACCCTCCCCGCCATACGCAAGCTCTGCACCAGCAACGCGGCCAACGTTCGCGCCGCGGCGGCGCTGGCGCAACACTGGTCCGCGGACAACGAAGCTCTGAAGCAGTGCGACGCGGTGGTCATCGCCGCCGACGAGCGCACTCGTCCCGATGCCCTGGATGCCCTTCTGCGCCTGCTCGCTCTTCTGGAAGGCAAGCCGCAACTGATGCCCAAGGCCCGCGAACGCTACATCGGCCTGCTGGACAGCCCGCGGCAGGCGGAGCGCGACGCCGCATTGGCCGGACTGGGGCGCATCGGTGACGCGAATGACGTCGGTCATGTTCTGAAGCTGGCGGTCGAGGCTGAAAACCCCACGCGGCTGGTGGCCCTGGCAGCGTTGCGCACCATGCCGGGCACCGGCGTCTCCGCGCGGCTTGGCGAAACGTACGGATCGGTGCCGGCGGAGCTGCGCCTCCTGCTGATCGGGATCCTCGGCGACCGGGGCGATCCGCCCGCCGTCCGCCTGCTCAGTGAAACCGCCGGAGGCGATGACGCCGCGCAGCGCATCGCTGCCATTGAAGCACTGGGCACGACCGGCAGCGTTGACGCATTGCCCGCGCTGACCACGGCAGCCGGGAGCGACGCCGCCGATCAACGCGCTGCCGCGAGGGCCGCCATCCTGGCCATCGCTCAACAGCGCCGCGACGCCGGTGACGCGGCCTCCGCCGGAAAGGCTTCGCTGGCCGCCTGGCCGCTGGCCGACGACGACGCGCAGCGGCAGCAGTTGCTCGCCGATCTGGCCGCAGGGCCCGCCGCCGAGGCCATCCCCCTGCTCTTCGACGCCGCGAAGCAGCCTGCATTGCAGTCCAACGCGCTGCGAGCCCTACTGGCCACGGCCGGGGCCATCGCCGCCGGCGGTGACCGCGATCGCGCCGTGGGGATCTACAACCAGGTCCGCGAGCTGAACCCGCCGATGGAACTGATGCGCGGCGTGGTCGCGAGTCTCCGCGCGCTTGGTGTCGAGGTGGACTCGGCCGCGATGCTGGGCATCATCGCCGACTGGCGGGTGATCGGGCCGTTCGAGCTCGGCGGTGACAAGGCGGGCTGGGACAAGGACTTCATCCCGCCGGAGAAGGTGGATCTGCAGGCCCGCCACATGGCCGGCAAGCGGCGGCTCGACTGGGTGTCGGCGACCAGCGCGCAGGAGAACGGGGTGGTCGATCTGCTGGGGGTGCTGGGCAGTGCCGAGGCGTCGGTCGCGTACGCGTACGCGGAGGTCGAGG
>CAYVVX010000716.1:0-2985 GCA_964455315.1 uncultured Planctomycetales bacterium
CGGCCTCGTCCTCGTCGAACTGCTCCTGCGCCTTCTCGGCCAGGGTGAGGATGTTGTCGTTGACGTCGACCGTGGTGGTGAGGGTCTTGCCGTTGGCGACCTGGAGGTTCAGGTTGCCGTTGGCGGCGGTCTGGTTCACCGCCGGCGGCGTGGTGTTGAAGTTCACGTCCAGGGTGGCCCCGTCGGCGCTGACCACGATGGTCGCGTCGCCGAGTACGTCGTCGGCGTCGATGCCCGCGGTGGTCACCACCGACGCGGGGTTGTCCAGGTTGATCGTGCCGCTGAGCGCCTCCGCGCCGCCGGCGCCCGAACCGGTCACCGTCAGCATGTTGGCCCCCACCTGCAGCGGATTGGTCAGCGTCAGCACCCGGGCATCGGCCGGGGTGATGTTCAGATCACCGGTCATGGTCAGCGTGGCGATGGTGGTGGCGGACTGGACGTCCAGCACCGCGCCGGCCCCGCCAATGCTCACCGCGTTCAGCGTCACGGGGTTGGTCGTCGTGGTCAGCGTGTTGTTGCCGATGGTGAACGCGTTCGCCGCCACCGCTCCGGTCACCGGGCCGTTCAGCGTCAGGGTCTGGCCGGTGTTCGCCGAGAAGTTGAACCCGCCCTGGGTACCGGTGACGGCCATGGTTCCGCCCCCGGAGACGCTGATGGCCGTGCTGTCGGCATTGCCCAGGACGATGCTGAAGTTACCGGTGAAGTTGAAGGTGACGGCCACGCCGTTGGAGATCTGGATCGCCGCGTTGCCGCCGTCACCCAGCGCCGGGCTGTCCACGTTCACGTCAATGATGACCGGGTTGGTGTCGGTCGCCCCGTCGACGATGATCGAATCGCCCGCGGCCAGGTTGGCCCCGCCGCCGATGTTGGCCGCCAGCGACACCGTGCCGCCCATGCTGATAGTCAGGTCGCCGGCCCGCGCTTCGACGGCCGCGGCGAAAGCAACCACCAGCGCCAGCAGAATCCGCATCCTTCCGGTTGTCATCGGAACCCCTTTCGCGAAACAGGAATGGTAACCACTCGCCGCCCGGTCGGACGGTGCAATTCAGACGGACAAAGTCAATGAACCCGGCACCTTCGCCCTCGGGAGGCGTGATGACGCACCCACGGGATCTGAACGAACACCGGCAAGACGCCCACGCTTGCGCCATCCCGATGCATGCGCGGCCCACCTTAACCTCGGCCCTGCCGGCCTGCAACACCGTCGGCGGCAGGATGCATGGGGCCGGTTCGAGGTCGAACGAATCCTCAGAAAGGTCCAGCTTCGCCAGATTACCGCCTCTCGGCCCGTTCAACCGGAAGATAGCGAGGTTCTCAGGGGGCATCAGTGGGAAAACTCGGAGGGATGGCCGGAAAAATGATGCTCCGCGCGCCTGACGACCGATAATGTTGTATGTTTCTTGTGTGAAACCGCTGAATGGCCGATCCTCCAGGCCAAACAGGGGCGCTTCACAAACGACCAGGGGAAAGGGATCATCGCTTCCCTTCCACGGTCGGACTTCGCCGGCGCAGGCGACCGTTTCGGGCTCTGCGTCGACGAACTCCGGGTGGGAAACGCGATACAAGGAGAGCAGCGGCTCGGAGTTCTCTTCCGACCGGACATGCTCTCCCTTTTTCTTGCCCGCCGGGCGGATGCCCTGCCCCTCACCTCTGCTCCCGCTACAATGCCCCCGCCGCCCGAAGCCGGCGCAGCGACTCACTCGTATCGCGGAGCCCGATCATGGAAGTCCTCATCGCCGACAGCTACGACGATCTCAACCGCATGGCCGCCTCCATCATCCGCCGCCAGTTGCTGGTCAAGCCCAATTCCGTGCTCGGCCTGGCCACCGGCTCCACCCCCATCGGCACCTACGACGAACTGGTGCGGATGCATCGCGAGGAGGGGCTCGACTTCTCCCGGGTGACCACCTTCAACCTCGACGAGTACGTCGGCCTGCCGCCGTCGCATCCGCAGAGCTACCGCCACTTCATGGACGAGCATCTGTTCAAGCACCTCAACATTCCCCGCGGCAACATCCACGTGCCCTACGGCCACGCCGAGTCGGTGCTGGAATACTGCCACTGGTACGAGCAGGAGATCGCCAGCTCCGGCGGGATCGACATCCAGATCCTGGGCATCGGCGGTGACGGGCACATCGCCTTCAACGAGCCCGGCTCTTCGCTTGGCTCGCGCACGCGGCTCAAGACCCTGACCCGCGAGACCATCGCCGACAACGCCCGCTTCTTCGACAAGCCCGGGAACGTCCCCCAGTTCGCCATCACCATGGGCGTCGGCACCATCCTCGAGGCCCGCCGCATCCTGCTGCTGGCCAACGGCCGGAAGAAGGCTGACATCGTCGCCGCGGCCATCGAGGGCCCGATCACCTCGCAGGTCACCGCCAGCGCTCTCCAGCTTCACCGCGACGTGGTGGTCATCCTCGACGCCGAAGCCGCCTCCAGCCTCCGCCGCGCGGACTACTACCGCTGGATCTACGAACAGAAGAGCAAGCTGCTGCCAAGCCTGATCGGGCAGGGAACGTGAAATAAATGATGAGTTCCGAGTGATGAGTGATGGGGCTGTCGGGTGGGCGGTGCCCGCCAACCCCTCTATAACCGCGACAACCGCTGCCGGAAGTATTCCAGCCGCTCCTGCTTGCTCATCTTCCCGAACACGGGCGGACTGATGCCGTCCCCGCGCTTCGGCGTCGATGACGGCGCCGCTGCCGGTTTGGGTTTCGCCGCGGCGGGCGGGCTCGCCACGTCCGCCTCCGGACCCGCCGGCACCTGCACGCTGGTCGTCGATCCGTAGCTCATCACCTGGGTCTGGAGCTTCAGATCCTCCTCCAGCGACCGCTGCGGCCTGATGCCCAGCCCCTGCAGGACGCCGTGATATGCCCGCACGGCATCCTCGGGCGTGATCTGCCCGTCGACGATCCGCCGGAGCATCTCGATGAAACCGAGCTGGTGCTCGGCATTGTTGATCTTCCGCCCGAACAGGGCCACCCG
>CAYVVX010000717.1:0-2957 GCA_964455315.1 uncultured Planctomycetales bacterium
CCTTCGGTATCGGTGAGTGAACTTCGCACGTGAATGGGTACGCTGTACTTCTTGCCGAACTCGATGGAGCGCGAGTGCATCACCTTGGCCCCCAGCGAGGCCAGCTCGAGCATCTCATCATAGCTGATCCGGGCCATCTTGCGGGCCTGCGGCACGATCCGCGGGTCGGTGGTGTAGATCCCGTCCACGTCGGTGTAGATCTCGCAGATGCTGTCCTTGAGCACGGCCGCCAGAGCCACCGCGGTGGTGTCCGAGCCGCCCCGGCCGAGGGTGGTAATGGCGCCTTCCTCGGTGATGCCCTGGAAACCGGCCACGATCACGACCCGCCCGGCGTCAAGTTCGCGGTAGATGCGGTCGGCGTCGATCGAGCGAATGCGGGCCCTGGTGTGCGACGCGTCGGTGACCATGCCGATCTGCCCGCCGGTGAAGCTGATGGCCTCGTGACCGGAGGCCTCGATGGCCATGGCCATCAGCGAGATCGACACCTGCTCGCCGGTGGTCAGGAGCATGTCCATCTCGCGTTTGGGCGGATTCGAGTTGACCTCCCCGGCCAGGGCGACCAGCTTGTCGGTGGTCTTGCCCATGGCGGAGACGACCATGACCACCTGGTGGCCTTCCAGCTTGGCCTTGACCGCCCGCCGGGCAGCCCGGTGAATCTTCTCCGCGTCCGCGACGCTGCTGCCGCCGAATTTCTGAACGATGATGCTCATGGAGGGGGGATTGTAGCGGGTGACGGGCGAGGTTCAAGGGGGCTGGACCGGCGATCCGGATGATGCTATAAACAATTACAGATCAGGAGGATGTGTCGCGATGCGTGAAGTCGTAGAAGCCTACTATGAGGACGGCATGCTTCGGCTCGATCATCCCCTGTCCCAGGTGCGCGAGCGCAGCCGCGTCAGGGTGATCGTCGAGTCGAACAACCCCACCCCAAGCCCTCTCTCCGGTTGCATCGGCATCATGCCCGCGGAAGATGCCGAGGAGATGAAGTCGATCATCGATGCAGAATTCGAGCGAGTAGATCCGCGTGAATGGCAATAGCATCGCTCTGGACACCAGCGCGGCCATCCGCCTGCTCAACGAGGCAGATCCTTCCGGACCACCAGCGCACTCGTTAGAAAGCGTCTTCCTGCCAGCGGTTGTTGTCGGCGAATTGCTTTTTGGAGCTCTGCACTCGAGCAGAAGGGACGATAACGTCCATCGCGTTGAATCGCTCGTCAGTGCGTGCCAAACCCCGCTGATCGACCAGGTCACTTCCAGGTTCTACGCCGAAGTACGACTGCGCCTGAAGCTGAAGGGGCGTCCCATTCCGGAGAATGATATCTGGATCGCCGCGGTGTGCCTCCAACACAATCTCCCGCTTGCAAGCCACGACGAGCACTTCGCCCATATTGATGGACTCCAGGTCGAGTCCCTCTGATCGAGGATCCTACGTCTCCCGCCCCGACTTCAGGAAGAATTCCATCAGCTCGTGTCCCGGATCGATGTGAAAGCCGCTGCCGGCGGCCTGCTCCTCGTCGAACCGCTCGAACCGGTCGGTGACCACGCCGGTGCCGGCCATGCAGAACGGCGGCGGGGTCGCGGTGTGGGTGCGTTTGGCGACCGGGGTGGGATGGTCAGGCACCACCAGGACGCGCCAGGCGTCCTCGCCGCGCAGCCGCTCCAGCAGCGGGCCGACAATGTGCTCGTCGATCTGCTCGAGGGCCTTGACCTTGTTGGCGGCATCGCCGTTGTGGCCCATCTCGTCGGGAGCCTCGATATGCACAGCGATGAGGTCGACGTCCTTGAGCGCATCGATCGCGTAGCGCCCCTTGGCCTTGTAGTCGGTGTCGATGTAACCGGTCGCGCCGGGCACTTCGATCATGCGCCAACCGACGCTGATGGCGATGCCGCGGATCAGATCGACCGCGGTGATGCACGCTCCGCGGACGCCGAACCGTTCCTTGAACTGCGGCAGCCGCATCATGCCGCCCTGCCCCCACAGCCAGATGGAGGTCGCCGGGCTGTCGCCGAGATCGCGCCGGACCTGGTTGACCTCGTGCCCGTCGAGCAGCTTCTGCGACTTCTCCATCAGACCACGAATCACGTCGTTGCCCTTGCCCGAAGGCAGGTACCCGCTGACCGCCTGGCCGGGGATGTCGTGCGGCGGCGTGCACTTGACCTTGATCCCGGCGGCGTCCTTGACCGTCATCAGGTGGCGATAGCCGACGCCGACGTGGAAGTGAATGCGGTCGCTGCCCAGTTCCGCTGCCAGGTCGGCGATGAGCTTCTCGGCCTCCGGCTGGGAGATGTGCCCGGCGGAGAAATCCTCCATCACGCCGTCGACGATGGTCACCAGGTTGCAGCGGAAGACCAGCTCGTTCGGCTCCAGCGAGATCCGCCTGGCGACCGCCTCCAGCGGCGCCCGCCCGGTGTAGTAGGTGTTGGGGTCGTAGCCTACGACGCTCAAGGTGGCCACGTCGCTGCCGGGGATGAACCCCTTGGGGACGGTCTTGACCGTGCCGATGCGGCCGTGGGCGGCGATCCAGTCCATGTTCGGCAGCTTCGCCGCCTGCAGCGGCGTTTTGCCGTCGAGTTCATCGACCGGCTCGTCGGCCGCACCATCGGGAAGGATGATGGCGTACTTCATGCCGCGTACTCCTCGTGCTCCTCGACGACGCGGATCAGCACCGGCTTCTCGCGCACCGCGGGGATCGCGGCGATCCGGCTCAACGCCTCGCGCATCCGCCCTTCGACGGCGACATCGGTCAGAATCACCAGCGGCACCGCATCGTCGCCCTCCGCCCGCTCGTGCTGAGCCACGGCCTTGATGCTGATCTGACCTTCACCGAAGACGCGGGTGATGTCAGCCAGCACGCCGGGCTTGTCGGCCACCTTCAGTCGGACGTAGAACCGCGTCCGCAGTTCCTCCATGGGCACGTAGCGCGGCGGCGAGGTCTGATCGTTCAGGGTTCGGCACT
>CAYVVX010000718.1:0-2952 GCA_964455315.1 uncultured Planctomycetales bacterium
CCACCACGCTCAAGATCATCGCCACGCTGCTCTACCCCACCTCCGGTCGCGTGCTGCTGAACGGCGTGGACGCCTTCGCCGATTCCGTCCGCGCCCGCGGCATGATGGGTCTGGTCACCTGCGATGAACGGAGCTTCTACTGGAGGCTGACGGGCTATCAGAACCTTCGCTTCTTCGCCGCCCTCTACGGGCTGACCCCTCAGCAGTTCAAGAGCCGTTCCGAGGAACTGCTGGAGACACTCGAGCTGACCGAAGCCGCCCACCGTCCGTACCACGGTTATTCCACCGGGATGAAGCAGAAGCTGGCCATCGCCCGCGGCCTGCTCAGCGAGCCCCGCCTGGTGCTCTACGATGAGCCCACTCGAAGTCTGGACCCGCTGAGCACGCAGAACATCCGCAGGTGGATCCTGCAGAAGCGGCGAACATCACCCGGACAGACGCACGTGATCGCCACCAACCAGCTCGACGAGGCCGAGCAGCTCTGTGATCGCGTGCTGATCATCAATCGCGGCACCATCATCGCCAGCGGGGCCATCCCCGAGGTGCGTCGGCGCTGGAACCAGCGGAATTACGACGTGCATCGGATCAGTTTTCGCGGATCGCTGCCGCTCAACCTGATCGAGGCGGACCCCGGCGAAGGCATTTTCGAGGTCACCGAGGAGCCCGCGGCGGAGGGGATGACCTCGCTGCGGCTGCGGCTGTCCACGGAGGGGCGGGCCCTCTCGCGCGTGCTGGATGCGCTGCTTCGGGCCGACCTGGAGATCGTGAGCTGCGACCTCGAAGAAGTACCCTTTGACGAGGTGTTCTGCTCGCTGGTGCTGGGCGACCAGGATCGCAGTGCCGTGCCCCGGGAGGTGGCCAGGACATGAAGCTTGCCTGGGAATTCTTCCGCCGGGACGCCATCATCGCGATGAGCTATCGCGCTTCCTTCGTGGTCCAGTTGCTGGGCAACCTGCTGGTGCTGGGCGTGTTTTACTATGTGGGCAAGACCATCGGCGATCGCAATCTGCCCGCCCTGGCCGACTATGGCGGCAGTTACCTGGCCTTTCTGCTGGTCGGCATCGCCCTCACCGACTGCGTCGGCGTCAGCCTGACCACGTTTGCCAACCAGATCCGGGAAGCCCAACTGACCGGCGCGCTCGAAGCGACGCTCATGTCCCCGGTCGGATTGCCCACCATCCTGATCTATTCCTCCCTGTGGGGCTACTTCTTCAGCGGCGTGCGTTTCGTGCTCTACCTGATCGTGGGGGCGTTGCTCTACGGCGTGGACATGGCCAACGCGGATCTCGTGTCCGCATTGGCGATTTTTGTACTGACCGTGCTGTGCTTCGCCGGTATCGGCATGTTCTGGGCCAGCATCGTCATGCTCATCAAGCGCGGCGAGTCCATTATGACCGTGGCCGGCTACCTGGTCATCCTGCTGAGCGGCGTGCTGTTTCCCATCGATGTGCTGCCGGGCTGGCTGGCCAAACTGGCCTCCCTGGTGCCGTTGACGCACGCGCTCGCGGGCATGCGCCTGGCCCTGCTCAAGGGCTACGACATGCACGAGCTCGTCCGGGAGCTGCTCAAGTTGTCCGCGTTCGCGGTGGTGCTGCTGGCGTTGGGCATGACCGCGTTCAACCAGGCCGTCAAGATTGCCAAGCGGCGCGGCTCGCTGACCGAATACTGATCGCCGCGGCGTACGCACCGTGGTGACCGAGCAAGGCAATGGAACTCGATCGTCAGGCAACCCTGGTCCATCGCGCGCTGGGCCGCATCGCAACGTTCATGATGGCCGGTGCGGTGGGCGTGTGCGCGGCGGGCGCCGCCGTGGCCATGGGCGAGCCGACCAAGAAGAAGCTCGTCGTCCTGCTGGCCGCGCCGCTGTTGCCGCTGCTGATGTACGTCACCCGGCGTCCGCGGGCGGTGCTGCTGTTCTTCTGGGTGCTGGCGCTGCCGTACAACCGGATGTACTTCTCGTTCGAGGCGGTGGTCGGCGACCAGGGCTCGCAGGGGCCCTACTGGATCCCCTCGGACATCTTTCTGCTGGCCCTGCTTGGCCTGCACCTGTACGAGGTGCTGATCCTGAAACGCTCGATGCCCGCCCGCGGATCAGGCCTATTGTTCTGGGCGGCCCCGTTTTTCATCGCGGGCGTGTTGTCCATGCTGGGGGCGGAGCGCCCCGCGTGGAGCTTCTTCGAGCTGCTGCGGCTGCTCAAGGTGGGGCTGGTCGTTCACCTGCTCCGATGCTGGCTCCAGCCGGTGGAATGGTGGACCGCGGTCGCGGCCCTGGGTCTGAGCATCTGTGCGCAGTCCGCGCTCGGAGCCATGCAGGTCGCGCTGCGGTCGGTCAGCGGCGTCTTTGGCATGCTTGGCGGTGGCGGCGGTGACGCCGCCGCGGCGGACGTGGGCCTGGCCGCCATGGGCGGCTGGATCCGCGCCGTGGGCACCATCGGCCATCCCAGCAATCTGGCGTCCTATTTCCTGCTCACGCTGCCGCTGTTTGTCGCGTTGACGCTCACGGTGCGACGGCCCGCGGGGCGGCTGCTCTGCGGGGTGGTGGCGACGGCGGGAACCGCCGGGCTGGCATGTACGCTGTCCCGCTTCCCTTGCGCGGTCATGGGCGGGCTCGCCGCGCTGGTGGTGATCGGGCTGGTGCTGGTCAACCAGGTTCGCCTCAAGACCGCCCTGGGGCTGGGCTGCGTGCTGCTGTTCATGGGCGCCATGGCTGCCGTGCCCATGGCCGACTTCATTTACGAGCGGCTCACCCGCGACCTGGGCGACTCGCTCGATTTCCGGGCCAAGGATCGCCGCGTCGGGCTGGAGATCTTCTCCATGAGCCCGTGGACGGGGATCGGGTTGAACAATTACGCCCACCATGTGGTGGATTACGATCCCGAGATGGCCTGGGCGATCGAGAACGAGCCCATCGCCCGGCGGGCCATGAACGTGCGGACCTTCGCCGCGCTGCAC
>CAYVVX010000719.1:0-1427 GCA_964455315.1 uncultured Planctomycetales bacterium
TTCCCCATGCTGCAGCACGGGTACGGGCTGCTGATGCCACTGGTGGAGGCGGGAGTGCCGGCGACAGCGTGCGTGATGGAGCGGGCGACGGAGCCACGGTATCTGGACCGGTTCCGGGTGATCGTGACGGGTTACGAGGCCAGCAAGCCGCCCGCGGCGGAGACGAACGCGGCGCTGGCGGCGTGGGTCCGCACGGGCGGGGCACTGGTGGTGCTGGGCGAGGGGGCGGAGCTGGGGGAAGGCTCCTTCTGGTGGAAGGAAGCGGGCTACGCGTCGCCGACCGGGCATCTCATGCATGAACTGGGCCTCGCCCCGGACGCGAAGGGCGACTTCGTGGTCGGCAAGGGGGCGGTGCTGCGTCGGCCGCTGGTGCCGGGCGAGCTGGTCAGCCGCGCTACCTGCTGGAAGAAGTATTTTCCGTTGATACAGACGGCGCTGGCGCGCCACAGCGCGGGTGAGATCCTGAAAACGCCGGGGGCGATGGTCATGCGCCGCGGCGATTTCATCGCGGCCTGCGCGACGCGGGAGCCGGTGAGCATTCAGGGACCGGTGGTGGACCTGTTCGACCCTGACCTGCCGGTGCTGGAGCAGGTGACGCTCGCCCGGGGCGAGAGCGGATTGTATCGGGAGGCTGCAGACAGGATGATGCCCGCGGCCCACGCGGAAAAGGGCCGGCCGGACAGGATTGCCTGCGTCCTGCATGCGACCCATCGCCTGATGGCGGTGACCCCGAATCGGGACGGGCTCACCTGCGTCGTGCGGGGGCCGCTCGAAACCCCGGGCGCCGTCCGGGTGTTCACGGCCGGTCGAGCGACTGGCAGCGTTGCGGCGCGCACGGCGGACGGCGCCGATCTGAAGGTGGAAACCGTTGCGAGCGGCGAAACGATGCTGATTCGATTCCCCAACCAGCCGGAAGGTGCGGAAATCCGCATCGATTGGCGATGAAGGGCAGATCCGGTGAGGAAACGGCGGTCGCCCGTCAATGAGCAACACGCCGTTTCGACCCCGGGCTGTGGAACGGAGAATCCACAGCGGCGAATGCGGGCCTCGTGCGCGCTCCGCCGACTCTAACTCCGCCAGTATTGTAATGATCTGTGAGTGTCCGCTCCGTATGATTCCGGGGGGTTTATGCCCCAAAGCGGCCGCGGGTGGACAGTCTCCGATTGAGGCAGGAGAGCCATGAGCCAGGTGAGCAGGATCGAGAACGTGCACGTGCGCGGTCGCACCGGACGGGTGACCGTGACGATCGACTCCGACGGGCGGATCGCCGGCGTTGAGCCGGCCGGCGGCGGGCCAGGTGGGACCGGTGCGGGCGGCGGCGCGATCGACGGAGGAGGCGGGCTGCTGCTGCCCAGCTTCATCGATCCGCACCTGCATCTGGACCTGGCGTATTCGCTGGACCTGGTCAAGCCCAACGAGAGCGGGAC
>CAYVVX010000719.1:1437-2937 GCA_964455315.1 uncultured Planctomycetales bacterium
CAGTCGTTCACCGCGGCGAATGTATGCGAGCGGGCGTTGCGGGCCATCGGCGACGAGGTGGGCTTCGGAACCGGGGCGATCCGCAACCACGTGGACGTGGGCGAGACGGCGGGGTTGCGGCTGTGCGAGGGGGTGCTGGCAGCGCGGGAAATCACCCGGCCGCTGATCGACATCGAGGTGGTGGCGTTTCCGCAGGACGGCGTGGTGCGCGACCAGGGAGCGCTGGAGCGGATGGCGGCCGCGCTGGAGATGGGCTGCGACCTGGTGGGCGGCATTGCCCACTACGAGCGGACCCCGCGGGACAGCCGGAAACAGATTTCGCTGCTGTTCGACCTCGCGGAAAAGTACGACCGGGACATCGACTGCCACATCGACGAGACCGATTCGCCCGCCTCACGGTGCGTCGAGTACCTGGCGGCCGAGACCATCCAGCGCGGCTGGCAGGGACGGGTGACGGCGTCGCACGTCTGCGCGCTGGCCAGCTACGACGACGCGCACGCGGTCAAGGTGATCGGGCTGCTGGCCGAGGCCCGGGTGAACGTGGTGACCAACCCGGGCGTGAACCTGCACCTGCAGGGGCGGTTCGACCGGTACCCGAAGCGGCGCGGGCTGACCCGGGTGCGCGAGCTGATGGCCGCGGGGGTGAACGTGTCGGCGGGGCAGGACTGCATCAGGGATCCGTTCTACCCGCTGGGCACGGGGCAGATGCTGGAGGTGGCGAACCTGCTGGCGCACGCGGATCACCTGTCGTCGCCGGCGCAGATCGAGGCGGTGTGCGACGCGGTCACGGTGAACCCGGCCCGGATGATGCGGCGGAAGGACTACGGCGTGGAGGCGGGCTGCCGGGCGGACCTGGTGGTGCTGCCGGTGGAGTCGGTGCATGAGGCCATCCGGTGCCGGCCGGTTCCGACGGCGGTGATCAAGGGCGGGGTGAAGGTGGCCGGCAGTGAGAAGTGAGAAAGTCAGATCAGAGAATGGGGCGGGGCTGACTGCTGCGAGTGGAGTTTGGGTGGGGGGCGGTCTAGGATAGCGGCGAGGGCGCTACACATGACCTGGACGAGGTTCGCGCGGTAACGGCCGGCACGGGGATCGGCCGCCGGAGGAGATGAACGCTTCGGTCGAGTTCGGGCAGTTGGTCTTGGGCGATGAGATCGGACGGTTGGGCATGTCGGAGTTTGTGGTTCACAGCGAGTTCAAGCCGGCCGGAGATCAGCCGGCGGCGATCGAGAAGCTGACCGGCTCGTTTGAGGCGGGCCGGAAGCAGCAGTGCCTGCTGGGCGTGACCGGGTCGGGCAAGACCTTCACGATGGCCCACGTGATCCGGAACCTGAAGCGCCCGGCGCTGGTGATCAGCCACAACAAGACGCTGGCGGCGCAGCTCTACGAGGAGCTCAAGGATCTGTTCCCGGAGAACGCGGTCGAATACTTCGTCAGCTACTACGACTACTACCAGCCCGAGGCGTACATCCCCCAGCGGGACATCTACATCGAGAAGGACGC
>CAYVVX010000720.1:0-1420 GCA_964455315.1 uncultured Planctomycetales bacterium
GCCGGAAACAGATAGGCCGCCGCTAAACCACCGCGCCACTCGTCGACTCTACTCCGGCAACGAACCCACCTGAATCCGCGTTTTCAGGGGTGAGAACGGGGTTTTTTGGCTTCGATTGGTCGAAAAAAAAAACGGGGGGGCGGTCGGCCATCAGCTTTCGGCTGTCGGCCGGACAGGCCGGGTGGCGGCGCGGGCGATGGCCTGCGGTTTGGAATCCTGCCTGTGGTTGTCGCGGCATGAGCGGTGTCCTCCATTGGGGGCGGAACATGGGGGGTGTACCGCTCACGGGCGGATTCATGCACAGGTGGGAGAGAGGAACGGATATGGCCACAAAAGGCACAAAAAGCACAAGACGAGAAGCGGACGGGGGCGAACCTCTGCCTTGTTTTGTGCCTCTTGTGCTTCTTGTGGCAGGGATTTGATACGAATCAGGTTTGAATCCGCACCGCAGGCTCGGGGATTCTCCATGTGGGGCGACTGAACGCGAAACGTCCGGCACGGGGGCCGGACGCTACATCGTTCGCGCAGTCTCAAAGTGGAAGGGGTATGAACCACGCGCGTTGATTACAGGTGATGTCTAGGGGAATGCCGGTGTTGGCGCCATGCCAAGGCGCGTCAACCTGGCGTCGTGCGTGTTCCCGCGAGCCGTTGCGGTGCTCGCCGTCAGCCCGTCGCACGCGACGGGGCTAAACATGGGTGGTCCTCGGGCACGAAGGGTTGGCCGCATTCGGGACAGCGGGGTTCGGGCAGGCCGTGGAGGAGGTAGCCGCAGGCTTTGCAGCGACCTTTCATGTCATCCGCGAGTTTGATGCGACAGGTGAGGAGTTGCCAGAGGGTTCGCGGGATGGACTGGTCGCTGAGGACGACGGCTTCGCCAACGGTGGCGATGAGCAGGGCGATGGAGGCGAGTTCGGAGAGCCAGAGGCCGTAGTAGATCTCCGCCCAATCGATGGTGAGGAGCCAGTAGCTGAACCACGTCACGAGCCAGAGGCAGATCACGAACATGGGGCACAGCCAGCGGCGGGCGCGCGATCGTACGCTCAAGCCGATGGCCAGGAGCAACCATCCCGGGAAGATCAGGAACGAGAGCATGCCATGGAGTCCGTCCAGTGAGAGGATGTCCGAAGAGAACAGGTCGATCGCCAGCACATTCGCGGTGGTTTCAACGTAGGTCAGGTAGATTTGGTTCAGTGCGATAAGAGTGCAGGACACGAGGATCGCGGCCATGATCGGCCCATGAAGGCGATCCGCTTTGAACAGTCTGGCGGCGGCGGCCAGTGCCGCAAGCAACCCAATCGTATAGGCGGCCACGAACATCGCGAATCCGCCGATGTACGCGCTCAGGTTGTCCGTGGCGAAATTGAAGTTGAGCAGCTCTCTGGCCGTTTCCGCGGGGATTTCAGGACTGCCACATGATTTG
>CAYVVX010000720.1:1430-2919 GCA_964455315.1 uncultured Planctomycetales bacterium
CGTTGATGGTGGTGAGGCGCCATTTGAAGGCGCGTCGGCGGATGCTCGACGCGTGGATTGAGGTGTCGGGCAGGTCCATCGGCGGTGACCCCATTATTCTGAACGCACGATGATTATACGCGGGAGCCTCCTTCGACCACCAGGAGGCCTGCCCATGTCGATGAATCGAGGATTGGCTTGCGCCGGATGGGGGATCATGCGATATCGTTCCGCGCGCGTATCGCGCGGTCCCCGCGGGGACGGCCGGCAGGGGCGCCGGCCGCTACGGGGACGGCCGGTACGGGGCCGGCCGGCACGGGGGCCGGCCGGTACGGGGGCGGTCAGTGTACCAGGGTGAGCATGGCGGCGTAGGCCTTGAGGCGGCTGTCGACGTCGGCGCGGGTGATCTTCTCGATGCGGCGGAGGCTGAAGTCCTCGATGGTATAGGAGGCGGTGATGGTCCCGCGGGCCAGGGCGTCCTTGAGGGTGGCGATGGACTGATCGCCGCGCTGGGCGAGGCAGCCCATCATGCCGCCGGCGAAGCTGTCACCGGCGCCGGTGGGATCCTTGACCTCGGTGGTGGGGAAGGCGGGCAGCACGACCACGTCCTCTTTGGTGACCAGCATCACGCCGTGTTCGCCCTTCTTGATGACCACGAAGCGGGGGCCGAAGTTGAGGATCCTGCGGCCGGCGAGGACCAGGTTGTGCTCATCGGTGAGCAGGCGGGCTTCGGCGTCGTTGAGGATGGCACCGTGGACCAGGGCGAGGGCCTTGAGCAACTCGGGCCGCTGGGTGGTGATCCACAGGTCGCGGGTGTCGGCCACAATGAGTTTGGGGCTCTTGAGCTGGCGGACGAGATCCTGTTGCAGCAGCGGATGGGTCGCGGCCAGGAAGACGAAGGCGGAGTCGCGGAAGTTTTGGGGGGTCTTCGGTCCGGCTTCGGCAAGGACGTTGAGCTCGATGCCGGTGGTCTCGGCGTCGGCCATGGCGCCCTCGTACTTGCCGGCCCAGCGGAAGGTGCGGCTGCCGGTGCGGACCTCGAGGCCGGCGAGGTCGATCTCGCGTTTTTCGAGGAAGCTGCGGAAGTCGGGCGGGAAATCCTCGCCGACGACGCCGACGAAGCGGACGGGGGTGTAGAGCATGGCGGCGAAGGAGAAGTAGACGGCGGAGCCGCCGTAGGCGCCGGTGATCTCGCCGTGGGGGGTCTTGACGTCGTCGAGTCCGATACTTCCGGTTACCAGCAGGGACATTCAGGTTCTCCGATCGCGTTGCCCTGCAGCGGGCCCGCAGTTCTTCCATCCATCTGCACCGGCGGGGTGCCGGCGGCACAGCACGAAGGCGGTAGGGTAGCGGAAACCGGCCGGGATGTCAGGCGGCGGCAGGACCGGTGTCCGGCATCAACCCTCCAGTTGCAGAAGAGAGCGCACCACGAAGACTTAGCGCGGGCTCTGCCTGCAACCCAGGGAGTTTGGAACCGCAGAGACGCCGAGAACGCAAAGAAGATGGAGGA
>CAYVVX010000721.1:0-418 GCA_964455315.1 uncultured Planctomycetales bacterium
AGGGCGAGCCCACCACCACGCCTTCCGGGCTCAAGTATTACGACCAGGTGGTCGGCACCGGCACGTCCCCGAACCCCGCCAGCCAGGTCACCATCCACTACTCCGGCTACCTGACCGACGGCACCAAGTTCGACAGCTCCCGTGACCGGGGCGAGCCGATGACCCACTCGGCGGTTGGATTCGTACCCGGGTTCAACGAGGGCATCAAGACCATGAAGGTCGGCGGCAAGCGCAAGCTGATCATCCCCGGCAAGCTCGGCTACGGCGCCAACCCGCAGCCCGGCTCCAAGATCCCACCCAACGCCACGCTGATCTTCGACATCGAGCTGCTGGAAGTGAACTGACCGCTGCGCCCCCCGCTTCCGCTTCGTGACATTGCGCCCTGGTGGCTTCTGTCGTGGATCTGTTCGTGCAGCAG
>CAYVVX010000721.1:428-2918 GCA_964455315.1 uncultured Planctomycetales bacterium
CAGCAGGGGAACTTCGACCCCTCAACCGATGATGATAACATGCTCTTCACGCGGGCCGTGGACCCCCATGACCAGGGCCAGCTCGATGTCGGCTGTCTTGCTCGGACCCGACACCAGCACCTCCGACGCGGGCAGATCCGCCGGCTGATTCGCCGCCCAGTCCACCAGGTCGGGCACGATCTGCTCGGCCCGGACAATGCCGATATGCACCGGCACCGCCAGGCTGGCCAGTCGCCGGTACGGACCGCCGCTGGTCAGGCACATCGAGCCGGTCTCGGCGATGGCGGAGGTAACCCCGGTGATGCCCACGTCGGCCTCGAAGCCGGCGTCAGGATCGTCCGGGTCCAGCAGGGCGATCCCCGCCTCCTCCAACCGGGACCGCAGCCGGTCGTCGGCCCGAATCGCCTCGGCCGGCATGACCACGCTCGACGCCCCCGCCGCCGCGATGAGCGACATGACCTGCTCGACCATCGCGTCTTCGTCGGCGACGCGATAGACATGCATTTTGGCCTGCTCGACGCGCTCGGCGAACACCGAAACCACGTCACCGTCCGCGGCGATGACCCGGGCGATCTCGTGCCCGTCGGGCAGAGCGACCGGCTCGCCGCGCTCGGCAAGCGCCGCCCGCACGGTGGCGATAAAGGCATCCTGGTCCGGATAGTCACTCATGCCCGTTGCCCCCGCGCGGTTGATCCGCCTCGTCCAGCTCGGCCCGCAGCGCCTCCCAGCGCTGATGAAACGGTTTCGCGGCCATGGCCGGAAAGTCGCGATGGTCGGTCCAGCCGCTCCCCGGGCCCGGCAATTCCCTGTGCCAGCCATCGCGGGCGCCGGCGTCGAAAAACAGCCGACCCATGCGGGCCCCGAGGCTGTAGAGGAACTTCGACTTCATGCCCATTTTCCAGAACTTGAACCCCCAGCGGTAGATGGCCTGCGACCGCCCGCGGCGGCGGAGGTCGTTGCGCATGGCGATGAGCATCGCGGGGATGTCGATGCGCACCGGGCACGCCTCCAGGCAGGCCCCGCAGAGGCTCGACGCCTGGGGCAGGTTCTCGTAGGTCTCCATGCCCGACAGCAGCGGCGTGATCAGCTTGCCGATCGGCCCGGGATACACGCTCTCGTAGGCGTGCCCGCCGATCTTGCGGTACACCGGGCAGGCGTTCAGACAGGCCCCGCAACGGATGCAGCGCAGCGTCGAGCGGTACTCCGTAGCCAGAATGCCGCTGCGACCGCAGTCCATGACGACCAGGTGGAATTCGTCGGGACCGTCGAAATCGCCGGGCTGCTTCGGACCGGTGGTCAGGCTGGTGTAGCAGGTGATCCGCTGTCCGGTGGCGGACTTGGCCAGCAGCTTGAGAAACAACGCCAGGTCGGACATCCGCGGAACGACCTTCTCCAGCCCCATCAGACAGACCAGCACCCGCGGGCGAGACGCGCAGAACCGCCCGTTGCCCTCGTTGGTGACGATGCAGATGGTGCCGGTTTCGGCCACCGCGAAGTTGCAGCCGATGATGCCCATGTCGGCGGCCCGGAACTTCTCGCGAAGAATGCCGCGGGCGACGCGGGTCAGTTCCTCGGGATCCTCTGTGTAGGGGATGCCCAGCTTGTCCGCGAAGAGCCGCCCGATGTCCTGGCGATTCTTGTGGATCACCGGGGCGACCAGGTGCGACGGCTTCTCATGCCCGATCTGCAGGATGTATTCGCCCAGGTCGGTCTCCACCACCTCGAAGCCGTCGTGCTCGAGGGCGTGGCTCAGTTCGATCTCCTCGCTGGCCATGGACTTGGCCTTGACGATCAGCTTCGCGCCGGAGTCGCGGCCGATTTGCGAAATGGTCTCGCATGCCTGCTCGCCGGTGGCGGCGAAGTGCACGTGGCCGCCGGTGCGGCGGACGCTGTCGGCGAGCTGATCGAGATAGCGATCGAGGTTCTGGAGCGTGTGATCCTTGATGCGGGCGGCGAGTTCGCGGGCGGCGAGCTGATCGGGCAACTCGGTGATCGCACTGCGCCGGCCCCCGTCCTGCCGGCGGGTGCCCTTGTCCACGATCACGCCGAGCCGCTGGTTGGCCAGAGCCAGGGCGACGCGTTTCTTGAAATTGACCGGTGCCTGTGTAGACATCAGAAACCAAGATACCGCAGGATGCGATCCTGGAACACCATCACCACCAGGAAGCCCAGCGCCAGCCACGGCCCGTAGGGCAGGATGCGGCTCTGGCGGCGGAGCCGGATAACCACCATGCCCAGCAGCGCCAGCGGCGCGGCCGCGAAGAAACCGATGAACGCGACCGGCCACCCGGCCACCGCCCCGGCCGCGGCCAGGATGTGCACATCGCCCATGCCCAGGGCTTCCTTGCCGAAAACCAGGGTGAACACGATGCGGCTCAGCCAGCCGACCGCTCCGCCGAGCACCCATCCGGCAAGACCGGTGGAAAGCCCCAGCAGCGGTCGCCACTCGCCGGCGGCAAGCATTGCTGTCTTGTGATGCTCCTCGATCCG
>CAYVVX010000722.1:0-2917 GCA_964455315.1 uncultured Planctomycetales bacterium
GCCCAACGCTGGCAAGGAGCCAGTCCATGTGGATGAAGGGAGAACTCATGGTACGGATGATGCAGGATCCACCGCTGTCGCCGGAAGCTGGGGCAGCCGGCCTGAATACCGAGATCACCTCGGACAGCCTGTGGGGCATCGCAGGGTTGATCGAGAGCATTGAAATGCGCGTCTTTGGCTTCGGCCCAAGCATCCTGAACCCGGTGGTGGCCCCGTTCGAGATGGCTCGCGACGACGATGATGAGGACGAGGAGGAGTTCGAGGACGACGACGACGATTGGGATGACGAGGACGACGACGATCTCGACGACGACCTCGAGGAGGAAGACGATTTCGACGACGACGATGATGACGAGGAAGACGAGGAAGAGGATTAGGCCGCTCCTGACCTGAGCGCAATTCCGAGTTCTCGCTCCGAAGTGATTCGGGATCAGCGGGCGGGAGGGCACCGGTTGCCGCCCTGATCCAGAGCAGGTGAACGCCCCACGAAGCGAGATCCCGGAGCGGCGCGGTACCGGCCGCGCGGGTGTCGGCCTCAAGTCCGGCGGGAACGACGCATCCAGGGGCGATTTCGCAACTATCGATAGTGTCACAGGTTTCAGAGCCCGGCGTGATTCATCCACGTCGGGCTTTTTTCATGGAAGATGGGTCCGGCCCGCTCCCGTGGCCGGGTTTCAGCCTCCGGCGTCGGCGAAGGCGGCGCGGGCCTGGGCGAAGTCTTCCGTCGCCAGTCGGCCCTGGTGGACCAGCAGGCCCCAGCGGAGAGCCAGACCCTCCTTCGGGCCGAGGGCAACGCCGGACGACACCCAGCGTGCGGACATCCAACCGGGGGGATCATGCGGGTCGACGATGAGGACCATCGGGTTGGTGGGAGGGTTCAACAGCGCCAGGCCTGCGGCACGTGGCCTTCCGTCGGGGTTCAAGCCGTCCAGTTCACCGGCCAGGTGGATGTAGCGCGGGTTCGCGGCCGAGGCGGGATCATCGGTGGCGTGTGCCCGGATCGAGCGGATCAGGCGGACGAAGAGGCCGTCGGCTTCGGACGGGGCGTCCGAGGAGCGAAGCACAATCCGATCGCCGGTGGTACGCAGCGTGGTTGAGAAGTCGAGGCGGTAGCGTCCCTGCGCCGGCGGTGCGGTGCGGATCCGGCGGGCTTCCGAAATCAGCGGGCTTCCATCCGGCCCGGTCCATTCCAGGTTGTGAATGAACGTCACAGTGCCATCGTCGTCCACCTCGGTGAGCGGCGGGGCGATCACGCGGCAGGAGACCGCGGCATCCGGCGATATCGGTGGGCACGGCGTGAAGCTGAGGCCCGCGTGCCGGCGGTGGTCGAACGGCGCCGCCTGAACGAGATTCACCGGATCGGCGTCATCGGCAGGCTGCGGCAGGCCCAGCCAATCGACGTGCGGCAACCCCAGCGGGCTGGTCACGCGATAACGCAGCAGCATCCGGCCCTCAAACGCCACAACGATGGTATGGTGCAGATTCTCGACGGTCAGCACGCCGGTGCTACTCCGTTGGTTGCATGCCGCGTCGGCGGCGGGGACGGTCTCACAGCAGGGACTTCAGGTGGTCGATGCTCGACGCGGCCTGGTCGATGGTACCGCATTCCACGCTGAGGCAGATTGGTCCGCTGACCGGCTTCATGATGTTGATGACTTCCTTCCAGTCGATCACGCCCTCGCCGCAGGCACAGCCGACCGGCGTGCCGGTGACCTTGCCGCGCTCGGCGTCGGACTGCTGGATGTTGATATCCTTGCCGTGGATGTGCACGATGCGGTCGCGCACGTGGGCCAGCCACTTGTAGGGATCCTCACCGGCCAGGTAGGCATTTCCAGTGTCATAGTTGATGCCCATCGCCGGGGACTTGACCAGGTTGAAGATGCGATCGAGCCCGGCGGGCGTCCTGCTGTACTGCTGATGGCATTCCAGGCCGATCTTCATGTTCCGGCGGGCGGCGGCGTCGGCGGCGTGGGTCAAGGTGTAACGCATCAGCTCGTGGTCGACTTCTTCGCTGGTGAAGCGGGGCTTGGGGCCTTCGTCGGTGTTGACCACCGGGGCACCCAGCTCGTGGGCGAAGCGGATGCCCTCGCGAAGGTAACGCACGGAGATCTCCGGCTTGCACAGCGGGCAGTGCAGGCTCACGCCGGACATCCTGACACCCTGCTTTTCGCAGAATTCGCGGATCGCGAGCGGATCCTCCTCCATCGAGAGGGTATGGAAATAGCCCGCCTCGCACAGCAGCTCCCGGCCCAGATGGGCCATCGGTTCGATGTACTTGTAGCCCAGTTTCGCCGCCTTCTCGACGCCCGCCGGGAAGGAGAGATCGTGGTGCCGGACGAACTCCATGTTGATGCCGATGAGGATCTGGGCCATGACTTGCCTCCCTGGTGTTGAAACGTGGAATCACTTTATCCGAGGTCACGCCTTGAGGTCAAAGCGAACCCTGGCGACGCCCGGAAGTCGCTTCTCATCCAGGCGCAGCCCCAGACCGGGGGCGTCGGGAACGGAACAACTGCCCTCACGGAGGGTATAGCCCTCGGCGATGACCGCGTCGCAACTGAGCGGATCCTGCTCGGCCATGTAGAAATTGGGAATGGCCCGGCCGACCTGGAGCTGCATGTAGAACCCCAGCAGTGTGCCCCAGTTGTGCGGGGCGATGCGCTGCCCGAGCGGCTTGGCGGCGGCGGCCTCGCGGAGCAACTCCTCGAAGCCGAAGTTGATCACGTCGCCCTGGAGGATATCGATGACCCCGGCTTCCATGAACGGCAGCAGGCTGTCCAGGTTGGCGGCGCTCTCACCGTCGGCGATGAGCACGTCATAGGCCCGCTCGCGGAGAAAACTCTTCAGCTCACGGTAATGGTCCACGGATTCGGGAAACATCTCCTCGACGAAGGCGAGCCGGCAGTCCGCGACCTGG
>CAYVVX010000723.1:0-2913 GCA_964455315.1 uncultured Planctomycetales bacterium
CCGCAGACCCGGGAGGCGCCCCGGCTGGTTTTGAACCCGCCCGGGCCAGCTCGGCGTACCGCCGTACGGTCTCCCGGTTGATTCCCAGCGACCGGGCAATCCAGCGCTGGGAATGACCCCTCTCCAATAACGTGTAAATCGAGTCTGCCACAGCCATCTTGAGCCGATTCGCCATGCCTGGCCTCCGCGAGCAACATGCTCGCGGGCAAGGCTACGAGGCGAACCATGGTCTCCTCAAAGCGGCTGGGTTTCAGGCGCCTCCGAGTGGCTGGTTTTGGGCGCCTCGCGACAGGCGGCGTCCGGCACATTCCGGGAAACCGCGTCAATGTAGGCCGCGGACATGTCGATGGCGACCGCCTCGATCCTCGCGCCTGACCGGCGCAGGCGTCTCCAGAAGGGATCGAGGGCCTCGGCTCCCTTCCCGTCGCCCACGAACACCACGGCTCCGCCTTTCAGATCGAGGACCACCGTCAGATAACGGTGTCCTTTGCCGTTCGAGATCTCGTCGATGGCGATCTGACGCAGGTGCTTGAGTTTCGGTCGGGCAAACCGCCGGGCCAGATCGCGTTTCTGGATGTCCTTGACCAGATCCCAGCTAACGTTCAGGTGCTCAGCCACATCCTGAATCGTCATGTGACGCAGGAGATCCAACGCATAACGTTCGAACGGCTTGGTGTAGCTCCGGCGTCGATCGGCAAACCCGATCTCCACCTGGCGGAGAGCCCCGCACGCCGAACACGCAATCCGCGGGATCGGGAACACGATGCTCACGGGCTTGCCGCCGATGGGCAAGGACTTGAAGCGTCGTTCCATGTGCCCACGGCTGCCAACATCCTGTCCTGCTTCAGTCGGAATTGGAGAAACCCGCCGTCTGAGTTACACCTATGGGGATGTACCCGATGGAGGATCGTCCGATGCCTTGCGTAAACGGTTGCCTTAGCTATACTTACCAGCATGCCACCGTAGCTCAGTTGGCAGAGCAGCGGTTTTGTAAACCGCAGGTCATCGGTTCGAATCCGATCGGTGGCTGTTTCACAACTGCTGTCCTCCGAGGATCTTACGAGTCCTGCTTCCAAGTCTTCCGAGCGGGAAAGACCCGTTTTCGACCCGAGTGGGTCAGTTCTGGGTCAGTCAAGTCGGCAGTTGGGATAGGGGGAAGCAGGGCTGCTTGCACGGCCTGCGCCTTAGCCACGTCCTCTGACTGCACCGACAGGTAGAACTGCCGGGTCGTCTGGATATCACTGTGGCCAGCCAATTGTTGCACCACATGGATGGGCAGCTGCTTTGCCCAGTTGGTGATGCAGGAACGGCGGAGATCGTGAAGGGTACAGGAATCTAGCCCTGCGCGTCGGCAGATCGTCTTGAACCGTCGGAGCACGTTGTTGACCAAGTCCTGCCCCGGTCGCCACTGGCCGTCCCGGACTGCCTGGCGATAATAATTCCATCGCCCTGCTTCCACGAATACGTAAGGACAGCCTTCGGGTGCAATTGACTGCCACGTCGCCAGCAAGCCGACCGCTTGATGCGGTAGTGGTAACGAACGCATTTCATGGTCTTTTGGAGTCCAAGCTTGAATCAGGCCCTCCCCAGTTCGTCGGGTGATGTGCACCTGCCCGGTCTCGAAATCCACATCTCGCCATAGCAGGTTCATGGCCTCCTGGAAGCGAAGGCCAGTGACGTAGAGCATGACCAAGAACGCCCGCCAACGACTATCCGGTGCCTGAGCATATACGCGCTCAAATTCCTCCGGACTCACGTATCGTGGTCGCTTGCTGGCCACGCGAAGCATCGGGATACCGAGACAAGGATTGCGGCCTCGAGGCAGATAACCTCGCAGGATCGCGAGATTGAAAACCCGCCGCAGCGTGCCCAATTCCTTGTTCGCCGATGACGGACTCAGGCCGGTCCTGAGGCGCTTTGCTCTGAACCACTCCAAATCCCTCGTAGCGACCGTGTGCAGCATTCGATTCCATCCGAAACATTCGGCCAATTCTTTCATTACGGCTAAGTGCAGTCTCAGGGTTGCGTAGGCCAGATTGCCCTTCATCAACTCCTTGTGCTCCCGCCTGAACTCCTTGAGGGTGATCTGCGGACACGGGTCCGGCTTGCCCTCGCGAACCTCGTTCTGCTTCGTCTCGGCGAAGCGTTCGGCCTCCTTTCTGGTATCGAAGCTCTTGCTGTACCGCTTCCCGTCCACACCGAACCAGCGGACGGACCAGCGATGTGCACGCTTCTTCGGCCACTCACCTTTCGGCAGTGGCCTGCCCGAACCATCTTTGGGCACAGGTCCGTGATACTTCCGATAAACTCCAACTTTGTGTGTCGCCATGACGTGAACTCCTTGCCCACCAGGGCTGTGGCCGTCATGGACGACTGACCCGGTGGTCATGATACCGTCGCGGTACCCATCGCGCAAAACCTTTACGACTCCGTCTTCCGCTCCAGGAAACGATCCAGCTCGCTACGGCGGTACCACACGCGGCGGGCGTACTTGGTGGCTTTGAGCAGTCCGCGATCCCGCCAGTAGTTGAGCGTGCGGATGGCGGAGCGCGGGGTGTGATCGGTTTCGTCCAGGCGGAGGTACTGGGCGGCTTCGACGGGTGTCAGCAGGTCGGGCATGATCACGGGACGCGGCGGCCACATCGCCTGGACCTCGAGCGCAGGTTCGTCCTGCACTTCGAGCTGGATCGGACTGTGCTGTGCGGCATCCATGACGGTTCCACCCGTTCACACGATCAGGATCGATCCCCGGTGACGTACCGAGGGCGCTCTACCTATTCAGGGTGGAAAGGTTTTCGCGGGAAGGAAATGCACGTCAGCCAGGTGATGATGAACCTGTCCCGGCAGTGCCCTGATGGAACGCCCCGATCGCCACTTCGCCACCGCAGGTGGCGATGGTGGCGTTGTGGCGAT
>CAYVVX010000724.1:0-2904 GCA_964455315.1 uncultured Planctomycetales bacterium
GTGACCAGCTTTGTCTCGGGATCAATCGTGACGGAGTGCCCGTCCCAGAAATCGTAGGTGTAGCCCTCGCGGACATAGCCGGACACATAGCCATCGGCCCAGATCGCGGTGCAGCCGAGATCCTTGATCATGTAGTCGGCGCCCTTGAGCATCAGCTTGCCGAAACTGTTCTCCATGGTCGGGTAGAAGAGCCACCACCGCCAGCCTTCGTTGAAGAGCTCGGCAGCGACGTAGTTGCCGTAGTAGTCAATCGTGTTTGGCCCGTAGTGAATCGGATTGCCATCGGCATCGATGACCACCGAATCGGGAAACCTCTCCTTGGGATGGCTGCAGATATAGAGGCTGTGAGCCACATGGAACATCGGGTCGAGCCGGGGGAACTGTCGGCGGGTATCCGCCGCCGCCTTGCGGATGCGATCGCACAGGTCGGGATACTCGAGAAACTCCCAGCCCTCCAGAGAGTTATGCGGATTCTGAAGCGCATGGCTCAGGTAGCAGATGCTGACGTACTTCAGGGCCTTGAGATCGACGTTTTCGCGCGGCGGCGGGCCCCAGCGCGAGGTCAGCTCGACGGAGCCTTCGGCACGGCCATTGATGCCGGTATCCTGCCGCACCTGGTTGATGAAGTCGTAGTAGTCCCCGGTCGAGGTCGGGTAGGCCGCCCATTTCAGCGCGTATTCCGCACCCGCATCCAGCCCGAAATGATCATCCCGGATCGCCACCATGCTGTCGAACAGGCCGTTGTGGTGCTGGACGTAGAACAGGTCATCCAGCGGGATCATGCCGAGGCCGCTGTCCTCGCCGGCCACAAAGACAGTCGCGTTGGGCTGGAGCTTCGGCGTGAGGCCGGATGCCTTGCGTAAATCCAGGTGATGGCTCAGCCTGATGCCGATGACATCCTCAGTCAGGTTGGTGAAGTGGTCCTCGATCTCCACCCGCGTCTGCTCAGCGCGAATCTCGCGGCGGAGACGATAGAAGCGCCCCTGGCCGATCAACTCGTAGTGCCGCTCGGAGAGCTTGCGGACGCTGACATGCCAGTCGGACTCCGCGGTGCCTCCTGAGCCGGATACGAGGAGCTCATTCGCGCCGCCACGCGGGTAGGAGAAGCTGGACTCGATCGGGAAGGCGCGCTCCCCGACGTGAACGCGCACGCCGCCGGAAGGTGTCACCTCGATCCGGTAACTCGGAGGAAGTACCGGCCTCGGCAGCATCGCCACCCGATACGAAGACGGATCGGGAATCTCGGGCGATTCCGTCGGCCATTCCACGTCACTTGCCCGCTCACCGACACGCTTCCCGGTGCCATCGATCATCGCCGCCCGGACGCGCAAGCCCTTCATCGCGAGTCCGCGAAGATCAAAAGTGGCTTCGACGATGCCGGATTCGGGCAGAGTGTCGATCTCGACTGCGTGGGCAACCTTGTTATCCAGTGCCCGGAGCAGTTCAGCGCGGACCCGGGCTGCTCCCGTTTTCGCGGCGATCAGCCCGGCGTCTATGCGGGCGACGAGCTCGCGGCGCTGCGGATAGCAGAATACCCGCAGACCGACAGCGACGAACCGCTCCAGGTCGAACGGCTTCCGGCCTTTCCCGGCTGCGGAGCGGTTGTACTCTGCAGCGATCTCCATCGGGGGCAGAGCCCGGGCATAAAGCCGGACCTCATCGATGCAGCCGGCAAAGTAACTGGTGCTTCGCAGGGCCTCGTCCGTCCGTGTCTCGTCACCGATCACGCAGCCCATCAGGAATGCACCGCCGCGCCTGACCCGTTTCTCGGCTGACACTTTGGATGCCACTTTTTCGCCGTTCAGGTAGACGCTCATCGTCTCGCCATCGAACACGCCGGCAAGGTGGGACCAGTTGCCG
The DNA here is from genome assembly GCA_964455315.1 of uncultured Planctomycetales bacterium. GTDB lineage: Bacteria > Planctomycetota > Phycisphaerae > UBA1845 > PWPN01 > CAYVVX01. The sequence continues at coordinate 1,861 of CAYVVX010000724.1, forward strand.
AATTCGGCGGGCGCATACGCATTGTTGCCTCCGCCGGACACGTAGAAGTAATAGGATCCATGGTACAGCGTGAGGGCGTAGGTCTCAAAGAACTTGCCCACCACCCCGGGCTCCTTCTGGGGCGGTGAATCCGGGCTGACCCAGGCCATCAGCGTGAACGGCCCGTCCACATCCAGGGTGTCGGCTTCCCGGCAGAGAACGTAATCATCCACTCCGTCGAAGCGAAGGGCGAAGCCGTCGCCGGACCTGACCCAGGTTGCCCCGTGAATGGCGCCGTCATGACCGCCGGCACCATCACGAGCGAGTTGGCCCGATCCCTCGTCGAAGTCCCAGCGGGCCAGCGGACCGGTGGGCTCGGCCAGGAGAGTGTTCCCCAAAGCGAACGCGGCAAACAGGCAGACTGGTGTGATCACGAGGCGCCTCCTGATTCAAGGTCCCGCCGGTACAGCCGGTTGACTTCCTCCGCATCCAGCGATCGGCGATACAGGCGCATGTGTTTCAATGAGCCCTGAAAACTGCTGTGGATCCCGGTGCCGATATGCAATGAGCATCCGTTGCTCACGTCCAGCCGGCGCCCGTCGGCGATCGAGTCCGCCTGGGGTTGTCCATCGAGGTACAGGTGCAGACGGTCCGGCTCGCGAACCGCGGTAACCTGGTGCCACCCTGCCGGCAGGGCATGATCATCGCTCACGCATAGCCCGGCCCGCATGGCGTGAACGTGCCCCGAAGGCAGCGTTCCCACGAACAGTGTCCCGTTCTGAACCGCCATGCTCCAGGCCCTCCGATAGCGAACGCCCGCGGTGCGGTCGGTGTGCCCAACCGGAGTCCAGCGATTGTCACCGTCGTACCGGTACACATCCGCCGATGGCAGCGTCCCCACGTACAACTTTCCGTTGTAGACGCCCATGGCCATAATCTCCTGCTCGTCAGGGTGAATCCGGCCGCAGTCCTGCCAGCCGATGCCCTGGGGAGAGCGAAAGACGCTTGCATTCGGCCAGGTACCGACGAAGAGCTGGCTCAGATGCACGGCGAATCCGTACATCT
>CAYVVX010000725.1:0-2899 GCA_964455315.1 uncultured Planctomycetales bacterium
CGTGTCGCTGGCCGGGACGATGCCCACGCGATAGTCGGCCGGGATGCGGGCCACATCGCGGCTCAGCTCGATGGCCTCCTGAAGCCGGGCCTTTCCGGTCTTGTGACGGTGCGAGCGCCCGAGGAACGCATCGGAAAGGGCTTCCAGGCTCCAGCCGGGCCGCTTGCGGGTCGGCCCGGAGCTGAAGAACGGGCTCTTCGGTCGGTTCTGGGGTTTGTCCACGGGTGAGGGCTCCTGGGATCCAACATCAGCGCCGACATTCACGCGGCGCGCCGGGCTGACGAAGCTACCCAGCTTACCGGAACGCGCCGGCGGACTCAAAGCCGCCGGCAGGAGCCCAATGTGCAGGAACTGCGCCTACTTCGCCACGAAGTCGTACACCCGCACTGCCGACCACTTTTCCTTGTTCCGGGCCACGTACTGCAGATGCAGCTCGTGCGTCTGGTACACGTCGTGCCCGGCCCGGTCATCGAAGTGGACCACCAGCCCCACCTCGAACTGCTGATCGTTGACGTCGCGGGTCATCTGGTGATCGCGCCGGCCGGACTGCACCCGCCGGACGGTGGGGATCTTCGCCAGCAGCTCGGAGGCATCCTTGACCAGCGCGTCGATATCCGCGTCCGAAATACCCGGCTTCATGGTGAAGAACACCGCGTGGACGTAGGTCGCTTCTCCGCCTGACATGCTCGCTCCTTCCCGGCTGGTGCCGTGCTTCGCGTCGGTGCATCCCGCCGCCGACAGCAGCATCGCCGCCAGCATCGCTCCGCCCGCCGCCCGTCGCCATGGCCTGTTCATGATTCACCTCGCGTGATCCAGGTATGCCGGGACACCCCCGGCGGACAAAGCCCGTGCGGGCTCGAGGGGGTTCTTATACAATCCCCGCGCCGCCGGTGGCAACCGCCCCGCGAAGGCTGGATCCCCGGACTCACCGCGAAAGGACCGCCGCGATCATGAAATACGCCCTGGCCCTGGGACTGGCGTTGACCCTGAACGCCGTCGCCAACCTGATGATGAAGTTCGGCGTCAACCGCCTCACCGCCGCCGTCCCCGCCGACGCGAGCCTCGGAACCAGGCTCCACGCCCTCGCCGCCATCGGGGTGCTCATCCTCGGGCTGATCTGCTTCGCCAGCAACGTGGGGCTCTACACCTACGCCCTCAGCCAGATCCGCATCAGCGTCGCCTATCCCATCATGGTCAGCGGCGGATTCGCCATCATCGCCGTGGTCGCCTGGAAGTACCTCGGCGAGAGCCTCACCCCCGCCCAGTGGGCCGGCGTCGGCTGCATCCTGGTCGGCGTCTACCTGGTCGCACGCGAGATGACCGGCCTTCCGGTCAAGTAGCCGTCCCGATCAGGGGGGCGCGTTCGGGTGCCACGTCCGCGTCGGCACCGCATCCGCGGAAGGGTGTCCCGGCCGCAGCGCTGCCCTCCGCCCAGCTCGCCCCCCACCGTGAAACGCCGCCCTCCCATGTGCGCCAGGCCCGATTCCCCCGCCTCCCCTTGCCCGGACACCCGGAATGCGGGTATCTCTCCTGACATGATCAGTGCAACCCCCAGCCGCCCCCGCGCGGCCGCCATACGTGTGCTTCTCCCCCTTCTCGCGGCAGGCTGCCTGCCGTCGGCCGCCGGCTGCTCGAACCTGAGCTACGCCATCTCCGCGGCCGTGGGGCACTTGAACCTGCTCTCCGCCCGCGAGTCGATCGAGACCGCCCTGCTCGACCCGACCCTGACCGACGAGGAGCGGGCCAAGCTGGCCCTGATCGTCCGGGCCCGCGACTACGCCGCCGAGACCGTCGGCCTCAACGTCGGCGAAAGCTACCAGGCCTTCGTCAATCTCCACGGCGAACCACTGGCCTGGAACCTCTCGGCCAGCGCCAAGGACGCCTTCCAGCCCTACGTCTGGCGCGTCCCCTTCGCCGGCAACCTGCCTTACCTGGGCTACTTCGACTATGACCAGGTCATCGCCGAGCGCGACCGCCTCGTCGACGCCGGCTACGACACCTTCATCTACGAGCTGGACGCGTACAGCACCCTGGGCCTGCTCCCCGACCCGGTCACCTCGGCCATGCTGGCCCGCGGCGACGTCTCCCTGGCCGACACGATCATGCACGAGCTGTCCCACAACACCATCTGGCGACCGGGCGACACCACCTTCAACGAGTCGATGGCCACCTTCATAGGCCAGACCGCGGGCCTGGAGTTCATCCTGTCCGACTCCGGCAACGGCAGCGACCTCGCCGAGCGGGCCCGGCGCAACTACGAGGACCAGGAGCGCTTCAACATCTACCTGCAGGGGCTGGTCGATGAGCTGACCGCGCTCTACGCGGAGAACCTGCCCCGCGACGCGAAGCTCGCCCGCCGCGACGAGATCTTCGAAGCCGCCCGCGTCCGCCTGGTCGACGAGGTCATCCCGCTGATGAGCAACCCCGAATCCTGGAGCGCCTACCGCGAGTTGACGCTCAATAACGCCTTCCTGCTGGCCAACACCCGCTACAACAGCGACCTGGAGATCTTCGCCGCGGTGTACGAATCCACCGGGCGGGACTGGGCGCAGACGCTGGCCCACTTCAAAGCCGCGGCCGCGGCTGCGGACCCGTACGCCTATCTGCGACAGATCGCGGACGCGCCCTGAACTCCGCCGCCAGGACAGGCTGGTACCAACCAGTCAGTTCCCGTGGCTGCTACGCAAGGATCATGGATTCCCAGCAGCGTTTCTGAGCAAGTAGCACGGTTCCCTCGATCATGTCGCCAGGGGCGGAGACGAGATGCGGGCATTCGCTGGGGCAAATCGGGGCCGGACGCAAGCTTGCGGGCTGGAGACGATTGTTGATAATCGGAGCGACATCAGGAGTGAACCGCTGCTGGAGCCTGGCGTGCATACACAAACATTGACCCCCCGTC
>CAYVVX010000726.1:0-1499 GCA_964455315.1 uncultured Planctomycetales bacterium
CACCTATCGGGGACTCCCTCTTCAATGGGGTCCATGCAGATATTGGGGCGTAGCAGGAATGCAACGGGGACGCACCTAGTTCATGAGTCGGCGACGGTGACGCTGGAGGTGGCCGGGGTGCCGGGTATGTATCGGTTGCGGCTGGCGGAGGGATCTTACGGCGACACGGCCGGGCGCTGGCGGCAGATGGCCCGCGGGCCGGAGTTGACGGTGATCGTGGGGGCACCGTAGGGATTGGGGCGTGGTTCGTCCGCCCTCCGGGCGGGGGAAGTCAAGGGGGGCTTTCCAGGGGTTGAAACCCTTGGCCACGATCGTGCGCCCTGCCGGGCGGAGATGGCCGGGCGCTCGCTGGCCGAAGTCCGCCCGGGCGAGACGCGCGGCGGCGAGCCGGCAGGGTTTCGCGCGAAGGGACACAATCTGCCGTCGGATGCCCCGCGCGGTTGAAGCGATTGACGGAAGAGGGTTGCACAGGGGCTGAAGCCGAGGTGGGTTACGCGCGAAGGGACACAATCTGCCGTCGGATGCCCCGCGCGGACTGAAGTCCGCGGCTCTTTGGGGGAGGGAATGGTGGTTATGGCCCACCCTACACCGGCGGGTGCCGGTGCCACGCCAGAAGTCTCGCCGGTTGGACGCCGGTGTCACACCACTCTACTGGTGCCACACCATTCTACCAGTATCACACCGCGCCACCGGCGCCATGCATGAGCCCGAGTCAGATGATTCAAGACGCGTGGGCACAGGCCGGGGCGTGCTTGCGGCGGCGGAGGCGGGCGGTTTCGGGGGCTTCGAGGATGCAGGTGCCGAGGATGCGGCCGGCCATGGTGACCAGCTCGCGGGTGGAGCGGACCAGGTCGGCCGGGGGCGGGCCGACTTCGGGGAAGCCGCGTTCGTCGGGGGTGAGCTTGTCCCAGTTGTGGAAGAGCCGGCCCCACTCGCTGGCCAGGGCTTCGTGGACGCGGCGGTTGCCGTTTTTCGGGTACCAGTACATGTCGTGGTAGATGACGCTGGCGATGTACGCCCAGGGGGCCATCCAGGTCTTGAGCGACCATTCCAGCGCGGTCTTGAGTTTGCCCCAGTAGATCTTGTGCTGCATGCTGCTGGCGAAGGTCATCTTCTTGAACGGCCCGTCGAAGTGCCAGTTCTCCGCGGCCGCGTCGGCGTCGCCGACGATCTCGATGTCGCGGACATCGCCGCAGCCGAGGCCGCGCTCGTGGGCGAGGCGGATGAACTTGCAGTCATTCAGCGGGTCCATGCCCATGAGCTTGGCGGCCATGGCGTCGATGGCGACCTGGTCGCTGGAGGCGAGCAGGACGTTCTTGACGTGGGGGACCATGCAGCGGGGCCCGGGCCCGTCGCCGGCGAAGGTGCCGTCCATGACCGCGAAGAGTCCGCGGTGGATCTTCTTCTGGATCATGAGCAGGTCGACGAGCGTCTCGTTGATGACCGGGTGGGTCCAGTGGCGATGCTCGTTGAGCAGGCCGCCGAAGGCGTTCTTCATC
>CAYVVX010000726.1:1509-2895 GCA_964455315.1 uncultured Planctomycetales bacterium
TGAAGACGTGGGTCTTGACCGTGGGCAGGTGGATGATGTTCTCGCCGATGAACCGCCTGGGGATGGAGAAGCCCTTGGGATAGACATCGTTGAGGCAGAGGAAGTCTTTGGCCAGGTCGCCCACCGCGTCGAGGACGTTGATCCACTCCTCGCCCTCGTAGAGGTGGACGTTGCGGAGGCCGTGGGCCTCGACCACCTGGAGCTGCTTGTTCTCGCGCTCACCCAGGTGGGCGTCGATGACCACGGTCCGATTATGGCACGCATGGATGAGGTCGGGATCGTAGCCGTCGCGCTTCATGGCCCGGATGACGCCGTCGAGCTGCCAGGGCGTGGTGCTCGAGCTGGGGTAGAAGAAGTGCCAGGAGATGTTGACCTTGAGCCCGGTGTCGGCGGCGGGGTCGATCACCTCGCGGTAGCCGGCCAGGTTCATGACCCGGTGGTAATCGGCCAGCACGGTGGCCGGGGTGGTGCGGACGATGGCGACTTTGGACTGACTCATGGGGTGATTCTAGGCCAATCGGGGCGGGGGGACAATGCGAAGAGAAGATGAATCAGGAAGGCAGGAAAGCAGGAACGGAAGGAATTCAGATGCCTCGGTCGCCTGGGGTTGGTTCGCGGTGGACGCGTTTTACCGTTAAGGGGTGGGTGGCGAAGTTGAGGAGAAGGCCTGTTCGCTTCCCCGTCGCCTTCAGATAGGAACGCACGATCGCGAAGTGGATGTCTTCGAAGGCCTGGATGCATTTGAGTTCGACGACCACGGTATCGGCCACCATGAGATCGAGGCGATGCTCGCCAACGATGGCGTTGAGGTACCGGATTTCCACGGGGTGTTGCCGCAGGTGCCGGATACCGCGGCGCTCAAGCTCTACGCATAGCGCCGCCTCGTACACCGATTCAGAAAACCCGGCCCGAGCGCCTTGTGGACCGCAATCGCAGCTCCAATGATCTGCGCGGTCAGCGCCTCATCATCCAACAAGGTGACACTCCTGCGTTTTGGAGGTTCATCCCTTCAGTCTTATCGCTTTTCCTCTTGCTCTCTTTTCCTGCTTTCCTGCCTTCCTGATTCGCTTTCTCACTTCTCCGTGTTCAGCGGCTTGGGCTCGCGGATGAGGATGTCCTTGAAGCGGACCTTCATCGGCCCGCCGGCGTGGAGCTGGAGGGCGATGATGCCCTCCCTGGGGAACTCGTGCGCGCTGATGTCGCTGACCAGGTAGCCGTTGAGCCAGGTGGTGATGTGGCTGCCGATCATGCGGATGCGCATCTCGTTCCACTCGTGGAAGCGGTGCATCTTCTGCTTCTGGTCGGTCATGTCGTCCTGGTTGACCCAGCCCATCTTGGCGGCGTCGTAGATGCCCGCGGTGTTGTTGCCGGGCGGGGCGAACTCGG
>CAYVVX010000727.1:0-2894 GCA_964455315.1 uncultured Planctomycetales bacterium
TCGGCGAGACGCTGGAGCAGGCCGCGGAGAACATCGTCAGCGTGGTGGCCTCGGGCGCGGAGGTCAGCGAGGCGGCACTGACCGAGGTGGTGGCCGACAAGGGTTATCACAGCAACGCGGTGCTGGTCGAGCATGATCAGCCCGGCGTGCGGACGTATATCGCCGAGCCAGATCGCGGTCGAAGGCAATGGGAGGGCAAGGATGCCGAGCGTGACGCAGTGTACGCGAACCGTCGCCGCATCCGCGGTCGTCGCGGTCGGCGGCTGATGCGCAAGCGCGGCGAGCTGATCGAGCGGAGCTTCGCCCATTGCTACGACACCGGCGGCATGCGCCGCACCCACCTGCGGCATCATGACAACATCCTCAAACGGTTACTGATTCACGTGGCCGGGTTCAACCTGTCGCTGATCATGCGCAAACTGTTCGGTATCGGCACCGCCCGGCGGCTGCAGGACCTGGCCGGGCTGGCCCTGCGCAGATTCTGGCGGCTCTGGTGGCACCTGGAGGCGATTGTACGTCACCTGTTAACCTCTCAGGCCGCAATCGGTGCCCTTCGCCCCGCCCTGGCCCCGGCCGCCTGATCGACCGGCGCGACCGGCGCGCGGTCGGCGAAAAGACTATTGCCACGGGCTGTTAGGCGTCACCAGCTTGGGATGTCGTCGAGCCGTGTAGGAGCCGCGCTGCAGTTTGAGCTTCTCCAGGCGTTTTAGCTCGTCATGGTCCGCCCAGATGATCCGGTGACGCCCGTGCGGTGTCTTGCGTGCGTGAACCCATCCCTGGATTGCCCAGTAATGCAACTTGCCCGGGGGAAGCTCCAGCTTGATTGCCAGATCGCCGATCCACCACTCGTTTGGGCCGAGCAGATCGTGGCGATACAGTTCTCCCACTAAACCCAATCGCTTCATGATCGGGGATAACGCGCCGACTGTGAAGACGCCGCGGCGACGCGGCGGGACGAAGCCTTCCTGATTCAACCTGGCTGCGATGGCCGGAACTGTTTTGCCTTCTTGATGCAATGTCTTGATTCGCTCGATCAACAGGTCGTAGTCGCGCAGCTGGGTGTAGCACCCCACGGGCCGTACCGTGTGATGCTGGCTGGTGAAGCCGCCGTGCCAATGAATTGCAACATCCACATGCTCGCTACGCTGATCGACGTTTACAACGACACGATCCACCAGGCATCGCACGATGGCCTTGCGGTCCAGAGGAGTCGTGTCCGCCGCGCGCCAGAGCAACGAGATGTTCTGCGAAGCTGCCCGGATGCGCTCGGCGTCGGCGACACTGAGGCTCGCCGGTGTTGCCGCCAGGAAGCGGTCGTATTCTTCGCGAAGCTGGCGTTCCTGCCGCAGTGACTCTTCCCAACGCTGTTCCAGCGTGCGAGCCACCAGGCGGTTCTCCGGTTCGACCTCCTGATACTGGCGTTCGGCGCGTTGCGATTCGTACCGAACACGCTCCAGGCGCTGCCGCCAATGCCGATGAAGACGATCTCGTTCCAGTTGAATCTCCGTTGCTGCCTGCAGACTCAGCTCCACGGCCGCGGGCTCCAAGGCCCGAAGAACTTGTTGGGCGACCAACTCGTCTACCGGCGGAGCTCTCAAGCCACAGCAAGGCTGGTCACGCTCCTCAAGCAGATGCGTATCGCACCAATAGTACGGCTTCTTCCGTTGCTGGGGCTGATAACCGACGCCCATGCGGTGTCCACAGCGACCGCACACGACCAAGCCGCTGAGCAATGCCCGACCGGCCCGAGCCGCGCCTTGAGCGCCCGGAAAGGAGCGGTTTTCGCTGAGCCGCCGCTGGTTGGCCAGGTACTGATCCCAGCTGATGTAGGCAGGCACGCGGTTTGGGATCAAGACGCGGATTTCATCAGGAGAGAGGAACCACCTGCCGCCTTGGACCTGACCGGAGGATGCATTCTTGCGACCGGACCGGTGCAGTCCGTAATCATAAGCACCGGCGTAGATCGGATGGCGCAACATCGCCAGAACGCGGGTATGCGTGGGACGACGCCACTCCAATTGGCCGCGTTTCGGGCCAGGAAGGCAGCGATAGCCGAATTGAATCCGGTTCCGCTTGAGGTAGCAGAATACACCCCACGCCGTCCCGCATTCTTCGAAGATGTCGAAGACCAGCTGGACGACGCTCCGAGCCTGTTCATCCGGTTCCTGCAGGACTTCGCCCGAGGCTGACTTCACATAGCCGATCGGCAGGTGTAGGAACAGTTCCCCGCGCGAGGCCTTGTTGTCGCGGCCACGCTCCAGGCGGTTGCGTAAAGTGATCAATTCATACTCGCTCATGGCCCCCTTCATGCCCAACAGGAGCCTGTCGTTGCTGTCATTCGCATCATAGATCCCATCCTGATCGTACAACAGCGTGTCGAATACGGCACAGACCTCCACCAGGTGATGCCAATCCTTGCATGACCGTGCCAACCGGCTCAATTCCAACCCCAGCACCAGACCGACGTGCCCCAGGGTGACTTCCGTCAGCAATCGTTGGAAGCCATCGCGATTGTGGGATGACCTGCCGCTGAGTCCCTGGTCCTCATCGATCACCAGCACGCGATCAGTAGGCCAACCCAGCTGTGCAGCCAGGCCAGCCAGGCCGTATTGCCGCTCACGGGACTCGCGGTTCTCCAGCACCTGATGCGGCGAAGATTGCCGAACGTAAAAAATCGCGAGACGCGCCCAATGACGATCACGAATCTTTGCCGGTGGCCGCAACACCGGCGAAGCCGAACCGACGCCCCGGGCTGCGATCATCTTCGCTGAGGCTGCCTGACCCTTCGACGCGGCTGGTTCAAGTTGCTGGACGTTCATCGTCCGCCTCCTTTCCCGGAGGCGGCTCGAACTCTCGAGCCACGACGCGAGCCAGAGTTCGCAGTGTCTGCAGCC
>CAYVVX010000728.1:0-2886 GCA_964455315.1 uncultured Planctomycetales bacterium
TGCCTGCCACTCCGCCACCACAGCAAGCCGGGATGCGTCGCCTCGGCTTCTCCCACCACTCCGTCCCTGCGCCTTTCACCAGCGAGGTCAACCCCGTCCACGCCTCGTCAGAGGGGCTCAACCCCGCTGCCGGCCGCGCCACCGAGACGACGGCGCCCGTACCTGTTGCCACGCGATATTCAGCCCGCCCGCAATTATGGTGAATCAACAGCCTGACATCTCGGAACTCGTCGAGGGCTTCGCTACCCACATCAAAGCGCTCAAGTCCACCGACTACAGAGAGGCCCAACTCCGCGACCACTACCTCGACCCGTTCTGGAAACTGCTTGGCTGGGATGTAGATAACAGCGCCCAGCGAGGTCCTCGAGAGATCGAGGTGATCGTCGAGCCCTCCGTCGATGTTGCCGAGGGCCAGACGCTCCGCGCCAGGCGCCCCGACTACATCTTTCGGCTCAACGGCTTCCCGCGGTTCGTCGTCGAGGCCAAGAAGCCGGCCGTCGACCTTGATGCCGACCTCGACGCGATTTACCAGGCTAAGAGGTACGCGTGGAGTTCCACCATCCCTTTCGCGATCCTTACGGACTTTGAGCAATTCCGGTTGTTCGATACCACGCTCAAACCGGTTCATTCCCATCCGCTTCGCGGCTTAGTGGACGACTTCAAGCTCAACTATCAGCACTATCCAACCCAATGGGACGTGTTGCTCACGACATTCGGGCGCGAAGCTGTTGCCGCAGGCTCGCTGGAGCGGTTGCTCGCGAAGGTCCGCAAGGTTCCCGCTGGTCGGCGCATCCGGACCGTAGACCGGATGCTGATCGACCTGCGCGGCGGTGAGCCGGTCGATCGGGCGTTTCTTGCTTGTCTGGATACGCACCGCAGACACTTTGCCCGCGCCATCTATCGGGACAACCGCAAGCTCTTCCCCGAAGCCGACACGCTCCACGGCGCAGCCCGGCTGACGGAGGCGGTCCAGCGCCTCATGGATCGCCTCGTGTTCATGCGTGTCTGCGAAGACCGCGACATCGCACCCTGGGGTGGCCTCCGCGAGACGCTGGACCGGATCGCCGGCGAGGGTGGCGACCTGTACGAAGCACTGCATGCCGAGTTCCGGCGGCTGGACCGCTCATACAACGGCTACCTTTTCAAACCTCACGATTTGGAGGAGTTGGGCGTTGACGGCGGCGTGCTCGCCGACTTCATCCGGGACCTCTACCCACCCGATGGCCCCTGGGACTTCTCCGCGATCGGCGACGACATCCTCGGCATCGTCTACGAGCGCTTTCTGGGAAACGTCGTCACCGTCCGCGGGCGCCAGGCCGAGGTCGAGGAGAAGCCGGAGGTACGCCATGCCGGCGGCGTCTATTACACGCCCCGCTTTGTCGTGGACACAATCATCCGGCGCGTCGTCGGGCCGAAGATCGAGGGCAAGACGCCGCTCGAGGTGCTCGACGTCAAGATCCTCGATCCCGCTTGCGGCTCGGGCTCGTTCCTGGTTGCGACCCTCCAATTCCTCTTCGACCATTGCACCGCCGCGATCCTGAACGAGCCGGCGCTCGCCAAGCTGCCCGTGCCGGGCAAGAGCCGCAAGAAAAAGCCCGAGACCGCCTTCCAGGACAAGGATGGACGCTGGTTCCTCGCGCCAGACTTCCGCGCCGCACTTCTGACCAACTGCATCCACGGCGTGGACATCGATCAGCAGGCCGTTGAGGTTACGGTGATGTCGCTGTACCTCAAGATGCTCGAAGCCAAGCTCCCGGCGGGATGGCAGCACGATTGGGTGGAGAACCGCTTGCTCCCGCCCCTGGACAACAACATCCGCTGCGGGAACTCGCTCATCAGCCCGGGGGACTATCTGGAGTGGTGGGAGCGGTCCCACAAAACGCTGTGGTCTGAGGACAAGGACACGGAATTCCGTATAAACCGCTTCGACTGGCTCAGCCGCACGCGAGGCTTCGGCCGTCTGCTGGATAAACGCGCCGCCAAGGAGCGCGGCCGCGCCGGGTTTGACTGCATCATCGGCAACCCACCGTATATCCGCGTGCAGGAACTGAACAAGTGGGCGCCGGAGGAGTGCGAGTTCTATAAATGGAAATACGAGAGCGCTAAGAAGGGCAACTACGACATCTATGTAGTCTTCACGGAGAAGGCCCTCTCGCTCCTGACGCCCGACGGCCTCCTCGGGTTCATCATGCCCCACAAATTTTGGCAGGCTGCGTACGGGGCGGGACTCCGTGAACTTGTCGCGGCCGGACAACAGCTCCGGAGTGTAATCGATTTCAAAGAGGAGCAGGTGTTCAACGGGGTCACCACTTACACCGCGATCCACGTCTTCTCACGTGACGGCAAATGCACAACAGTGGACTACGCCAGTGTCAGCCCGCTTACCGACGGTGTCTCCCAGATGGCAGGCATTAATGCCGCGGCGGCAACGAGTGGGGTTGAATACGTCACAGCAGCACAACCCGGGGCAGGTATATGGGCATTCCTGCCCCCAGGGATGCTTGTGAGAGATCATATTGTGCCGCAAGGTGTTCGGTCGCTCGCGGATGTTGCGCGCTTGGCACAAGGGATCAAGACAAGTGCGGACAAGGTCTTTGTGCTGGATGTATGCGGCTCAGATGGTCCTTGCTTGATCGTTCGGTCAGCGCAAACAGGGCGACAACACCGCATTGAGAAAGGTATTTTGTGGCCGCTCATCAAGAGTGAGCACATGCGGCGCTACGTCATTGAACCGTCCGACAAGGTGCTTCTCTTCCCCTATGACGAGACCGCCGGTCGCTTCACTGCTATAGCGCCGTCTCGATGGCGCGACGAGTTCCCGATGGCCTGGGTGACCTGCCTGGGATTCATGTACCAGGTTGAGTGAGAGCAACCGAGTGTACTTCC
>CAYVVX010000729.1:0-1270 GCA_964455315.1 uncultured Planctomycetales bacterium
GACATTCTGGAATTCAGCCGTCCCTGCGAGCCGCAGCCGCGCCGGGTGCTGCTGTCGGCGGTGGCGGCCCAGGCCCTGGAGTTGTGCGAAGGCAAGGCGGCCGGCGCGGGCGTGCGACTGGAGCAGGATGAGCAACTCGACGGTGTTGAACTGGCGACCGACGGAACCATGCTCGGGCGGGCGCTGCTCAACCTGGCCCTGAACGCGGTGGATGCCGCAGCGAGCGCGAAAGTCAGCCCCGCCGGTGAAACGCCGATGGTGCGGATCGGCCTGGGCGCCGATACCGGGGAGCGCGTGTGCGTCACGGTCAGTGACACCGGCCCGGGAATCCCGGCCGACCTGATGGACCGCATCTTCAACCCGTTCTTCACCACCAAGGACAGCGGCACGGGACTGGGACTGGCCATCGTTCACCAGATCGCGGAAGCGCTGGGCGGCACGATCCAGGCCGCGAACCGCAACGGCGGCGGCGCGGTGTTCACCCTGTCCGTGCCGAGGGAAGTGATGAGTCATGAGTGATGAGTAGAGACAGGGAGTGCGAAAGCCGAATGTCGCACTAACGGGCTTTCGTGCGGCCACAGTTGCCGCACTCCCGACCGCTTGCTGCATGCTGTGTACGGTTTGCTGACAACTGGCGAATTCAACAATCGACCCTGCCTTCGGAGGTGTACGCATGGGCCGTGTATGCGTTGTGGATGACAAGGAAATGCTTCGCGATTCGGTGACCGCCGCGTTGCGCCGGGACGATCATGACGTCACCGCGTTCGGCGACCCCCTCGAGGCGCTGGAGGCGATCAAGACCGGCGGGTTCGACTGTGTGATCACCGACCTGAAGATGCCGGGGCTCGACGGGGTCGGCCTGCTGCGCGAGATGCGCGCGGCCGGCAGCGAGGCGGCGGTGATCCTGATGACCGCGTTCGGCACCGTGGACAGCGCGGTGTCGGCCATGAAGCTGGGAGCCTTCGACTACATCCAGAAGCCCTTCGATGCGGATCAGATCTGCCTGCTGGTCGACCGGGCCATGCAGCAGTGCATGCTGCGCAGCGAGAACGAGGCGTTGAAACGCTCGCTGACCGACGTGGACGACCGGCCCATGGTGGGCGATTCGCCGGCCATGCGGCACCTCCGCGACACGCTGGCCAAGGTCTCGCCCAGCAACAACACCGTGCTGATCCAGGGCGAGTCCGGCACCGGCAAGGAGATGCTGGCCAGGGCCATCCACAAGGCTTCCGCGCGGGTCGATCGCCCGATGCTGTGCCTGAACTGCGCG
>CAYVVX010000729.1:1280-1691 GCA_964455315.1 uncultured Planctomycetales bacterium
GGACGCTGCTGCTTGATGAGGTCAGCGAGATCCCGCCTTCGCTGCAGGCCAAGCTGCTCCGCGTGCTGCAGGAGCGGCAGTTCGAGCGCGTGGGCAGCAGCGCCACCCGGCGGGTGGACGTGCGCGTGATCGCCACCACCAACCGCAACCTGTCCGACTGGGTGGCCAGGAAGCGGTTTCGCGAGGATCTCTACTTCCGCCTGAGCGTGCTACCGGTGGCCGTGCCGCCGCTGCGCGAGCGGCGCGAGGACATTCCCATGCTGGTGCAGCATTTCCTGGGACGCGCCGCCCAGCGGGCCGGCCGACCGGTGCTGCGGGTGGAGCCGGCGGCCATGCGGCTGCTGGGCGATTACGACTGGCCGGGCAATGTCCGCGAATTGGAAAACCTCTGCGAGCGGGCCTGCGTGCTGG
>CAYVVX010000729.1:1701-2881 GCA_964455315.1 uncultured Planctomycetales bacterium
ATTCAGCGGGCCGAGACCTTCGCCAGACAGCTTCGCCCCGGACACCTCATGGAGGACATGGAGCGACAGCTCATCGAGAAGACGCTGGCCGAGTGCGGCGGGCATCGGGCCAGAACGGCGAACGCCCTGGGCATCGGCATCCGCACGCTGGGGCTCAAGCTGAAGATGTGGCGGGACGAGAGCAACAGCCGGACGGAACTGGTGGGGAGCAGGTGAAAATCGAGACGCGAGCAATGCCACCCTTGCAGCGTACGTCGTGCTGCGACTGGAGGAGCGGCCTCCCGTGAGGCGTTGTCGGCACCGAAGTGGAGTAGGTCGCTGATCGGCAGTATTTGCGCGATATCGGCAGAAGCCGGCATGATAGCACGGGCAGAATGCCCATTTTCACAGGCGCCGCGTGGGGTGCCGTGCATTGGTCCCGGTATTGCTGGACGGACACCCGTGACCGGGTGAGAAATCCCCCGGCGAGGTGAGGCATGTTCTTTCGGGATGTGGTCAACAGCGGCACGGCGCCAGCGCTGGAGAAGATGCTGGCGTTCACGCAGGCCCAGCACCGGGTCATCGCCCAGAACGTCGCCAACGTGGACACGCCCGGTTACGTGACCCGACGGCTGGACCCCAAGTCGTTCCAGCAGGCGCTCCGCAAGGCGCTGGATGCCCGGGACGCGAGCCCGCAGGCTGAGTTCCGCCTGCCGGCCGGGGACACGTTTCGCCAGGACGCGCAGGGCCGGCTGGAAGTGACGCCCGTGGAAGAGCCGCCGGAGAACATCCTGTTTCACGACGGCACCAACGTGCGGATCGAGGAGCAGATGGCACTGCTGGCCGAGAACACGATGATGAACCAGGCGACCTCGGAGCTGCTGCGGCAGCGGTTCGAGGGATTGCTCAAGGCCATCCGTGGGCGGATGTGAGCGACGGTAGTTGAATGACGCGGGCTTTTCTCCCCGCGGGTGAGGCACGATGTTCGGTTCGTTGGATATCAGCACGTCGGCGTTGACGGCCCAGCGCATCCGCATGGACACCATCGCCGGCAACATCACCAACCAGGACGCGACCCGCCGGGCCGACGGCCAGCCGGGAGCGTTCAAGCGGCGGATCGCGCTGTTCGAAGCCGGTGACGGCGCCGGTGGTCCGGGCGTGCACGTTCGCGAGATCATCGAGGACCCGACGCCGGGCAAGC
>CAYVVX010000730.1:0-2878 GCA_964455315.1 uncultured Planctomycetales bacterium
AATACGAAGATGCTCATGAGGTCACCAGCTCCCCGATCTGCGTGCCGCCGAAGGTGAGCAGGCTGTTTGCCATCATCCACCCCCGGCGTCAGCGGCCAGAATGCCCTGTCGGATGCCGGCAGCAAACCTTCCCAACGCTCCGCCGCCCGGGTTGGCCGCCTCGCCCACGGCTCCCGCGTTCCGCACCACCACCTTGATCGCGCCGCCCAGCTCCTGGACCGTCCGCTTCAGCCCGTCGAACGACGCTTTCAGCGGCTTCAGTGCGCCATCGTTGAACGCCTGCGCGTTCAACTGGTGACCCAGCCGGGCCTGCTCCGCCAGTGCGGCCTCGCGATCATTGCGCGCGACCTGCATCTCTTCCTCCGCCCGCCCGGCCATCTTGCCGTGCAGCCCGAACATGACCCGCTCCCCGCCGATTTTCGCGGGGTCGAGGAGGTTGTGCCGCTTGCGGGCACGGAAGACGTTCTCCGGCTCGCCGATTCCGCGCACCAGGTCGTCGCGATCGTGACGGAAGCGGTTCGCCTGGTCCTCCCTTCCGCGGATACGGTCGACGCCTTTGCGCCTTTTGCCCACCGCCTCGATATCGCCGATCAACTCGCGGTCAACCATCATGCGCGCCGCCTTGTTCCGGAAGATCGCCGGGTCTTCCGCCAGACCCTGAAGGATTTCCATTCGCCGGCGCTGCAGGCCGAGCGCCTCTTCGGGATCGTGCATGGCCCCGGCACGCTGACCAATCCAGTTGGCGAACTGGAACTTGAGCCGGTTCTTGGCCCGCGGGTCGTTCTCCCGGGCCAGCATGATGCTCAGGCGCCGCTCAGCATTGCTGGTTTCCTCTCCGCGCCACGCCTTGCGCAGGTCCAGCATCTTCTCCTCCGCCGACTTCATCGCGGCGCCTGCCTCATTGGCCTTCTCTTTCACGGCCTCCATCGCCTTTTTCAGCCGGTCACCGATCCCCTTGGCGGCTTCGTCCGACTTCGCCTTGATCTCACCCAGCCGTTTGCCGATCGGATCGAACGCCTCCCGCGCCGATGCCGCCACGCCCGCGAACGCGGCCCGCACGTTCAGCAGACCGGCCGCCGCCTGTTGCGCCAGCGCGGCCATGCCGCCGCCCTTGCCGAGCTGACCGGCCAGCTTGTCGATGTCCTTCATGTCCTGCGCGATGGTCTTGAGCTGCTTGTCCACGTCCTTCATGCCGCCCTTGAAGTCGATGGCCATCTTCTGGGCGGCCGTGCTGGCGTTCATCATGGACTGCTTGAAGATGAACGCTTCGTCGGCGCCACCGCCGATCTTCTCGACGATGCTGCCCAGGGGCCCGGTCAGGGCGTCGATGATCGAGCTGATGCCGCCGGCGATGCTGGCCCCGATGCCCAGGAACACCCGCTGGATGCGCAGGGCGATGTCCGACAGGAACAGCGGCACCTTCGCGATCAGGCCGGTCAGGCTGGGCATGAGGTTCTTGAAATCGAAGCTCTTGAACAGCATGCCAATCGGACCGCTGGACAGCATGGTGCCCAGCGACTTGACCGTGCCGCCCAGCGACCTGTCGATCAGCCCGGCGATGCTCTCGAAGTTGTCGCTGATGAAGGTCCGCGCCTGCACGAACTGATCGGTGAGGCTTTTGGCCATGCCCGCCAGCTTGGGGCTCGTGGCCACCGCCCGCTTGATGTCGGTCACGATGTCGGCCATCGCCGTGCGCATGCCGTCGAACCGCACCAGCGATTCATTGCCGCTGATGCCCAGCCGGCCCATTTGGACGGACATGTCCTTCATCGCCGCTTCGATGATCTGCGACTTCTGCGCCGCCGGCCCCAGCGAATCGAACGCCTTGGCGCCATGGATCGCGTTGTAGCCGCGCTTCACCTGGTCGATGCCATCCACCAGGAGGGCGAAATCGTCCAGGATCTGCGGGCTCCCGCGGGAGAGGCCCATCACGATCCTCTCCACCGCGGACTGCGTCGAGATACCCATCGTCGATGACTTGCGCGTCGCGAACGCGGTGATCTGCTTCATCTGATCGAAGTTCAGGCCCGCCAGCATGGACCGGTTGGCCATCTGCATGGCCCCTTGCAGGTCCATCGTGTTCATGGCCGCTTCCTGGAGCTGGCGGGCCAGGCCGGTGGCGTGCCGCTCGGACATGCTCACCACCGACGCGAAGCTCTTGATCGCGAGCTGGGCCCGGGCGCCCTCCTCCACCGACTCAGCCACCGAATTGAACACCCCCGACACCGCGCTGCCGGCCATCTTGAGCAGGTTCAGCGTGCTCAGCAGGTTGGTCGGGGCAAACGCCCGCTTCATCGTCGACCCGAAACCCTTCTCCAGGTTCTTCCCGAACTTGTCCGCGCCCTGCAATACCCGCGCGAACGTCGCCGCGGTCCTGTCGTCCGCGTTGATCGTGAAGGTGATGCCCTTGCTGGCGGGGGTCATGGTCATGTACTCCAAAATGGGCCGGGCCGGCGGGATGTGCAGTCCCGCGGGCCGCGGTCTGATTCATCGTCATCGGTGACGGCGCCGCTCGCGTCAATCAACCCACGCAAGCGGGCACGCCGGCGGTTCAATGCACAACTCTTCGGCCACGAGGCACAGCGCGTCATGCACCTCCCGGGCGCTGCTGCCCTCCACCACGTTCTCAACAAACCATCCGATCATCGCCGCCCGCACCGTTGGCGCCTGGCCCAGCCAATCCTGGTTCACGCCCTCATTCTGGTTGCGCGTCGTCTTCCGCCCCGTGCATCGTGACACTTTCGTTGCGCTCATCTTGAGTGCCTCCGTAGAAACAAGACCACCTTCACCGGCCGGACCACCCGGCCGGACCAAATCACGCCACACCCCCCGCCTGCCCGCGGCCGTGCCGGCGAATCGGCCGCATCCCCAGCCGACG
>CAYVVX010000731.1:0-1628 GCA_964455315.1 uncultured Planctomycetales bacterium
GCTGCTGGTCTTCGATGCGCCGGACGACCTGGCCCTGCTGCGCACCCGCGCGGTGGAAAACCGCGTCTTCCTGGCCGGCGTCAACGAACGATCGGCCGTGATCGTGGGAACCGATGGCAAGGTGCTGGCGCGGACCGAAGGCGGGGAAGCCGTCGCCGGCATCGATCTCGCCGAGAGCGGCAATAAGCTGGTGGCGCCGGGGACGGATGTGTTCAGCGAGCGACGCGTCGGCGTCTACCGGTACTGATCGCGACGCGCCTCAGTTCATTCCGGGGACATCGTAAGAGAAGAGCTGGCCCCAGTACTGCCGGCCGTTGGGGGCGGTGAAGTGCCCGACACCGACGTAGGTGTAGCCGGTGAACTTCATGTTGGCATCATGCCCGGGGCTGTTCTTCCAGGCGTCCATGACGTTGGGGACGTTGGTCTGACCGGCGGCGATGTTCTCGCCGACGTAGATGTGGCAGTATCCGCCGCGGATGGCCCGGTCGCTGGGGCCTTCGCCGTCGGGATTGGTGTGGTCGAAGAAGCCGCGGGCCCAGAGATCCTGGACGTGCTCCTGGATCACGCTTTCCAGCCGGACGGAGTAGACCAGCGGCGTCAGGTCGTTCTCGATGCGGTACAGGTTGAGGGCGTCGAACATGGCCCGATGGGTGGTGGTCGACGGCGTGCCCACCGCGGTGCAGTCGCTGCCGTCGGGGATGGTGCTGGCCACATCGCTGGTGCGGTCCAACCCGGACGTGGCGTCGTCATTGACGACGGGCAGCGTGCCGGTCGGATCCAGGGAACCACCGCAGCCGCTGAGTCCGAGAATCAGAATCAGCAGGAATCGCCGATAAAACCACATGACGGAAGACCGCATCAACTTTTCCACCCCTGGCCGTTGGTTGCTTGACGGTTGTTCGATCATACCCGGAGAGGTGCCCGAAGTCATCCCCCGAAGGCGGCGAAAACCCGGATGTGAAGCGGGGTAAGCTGTGAGGAAAAGGCTGTCAGCTATCAGCGTTCAGCTATCAGCCGGAGGCTGGGAGTTGCTGAGAATCCACCGTGTCCGCCGATGTCAGCCCGGGATGCCGTCGTGGCTGAAAGCTGATGACTGATGGCTCTGTCTTCACGCCATGCGCACGAGCCATCCGCGATCGATGTGATGCCGCTCGATCTCACCGGCGATGTCCTCGAGGAAACGCATGCCGTCGGTGTGGTAGCCGGCCGTGGGCTTGAGCCCGTCAACGCGGGCGACCCACCAGTCGTTGAACCGCATCATGAACAGCTCGCGGGTGTACTTGCTGAACACGCTGGCCAGGGCGATGGGCAGGTGATGCGATTCGCCCTTGCAGATGAACCGCAGCAGCCACTGCGATGAGCGATGGGTGAGGCGATAGCCGCTGCACTCCGGGCTCTCCTCGAGCACGTCGAAGCGGGCGTTGTCGAAGGCGGTCATCAGCGGTCGAAGATAGCCGGTCCGGCCGCCCTGGCGATCGATCCAGACGTGCAGCGAGAGGCCGCCGAGGGCGTCGGAGACGCGCTGCACCAGCCGCGTGGTCTGGTTGAAGAGCACCGTCGCCTTGTTGTGGGTGGCGCCGACCAGCCGGTTGAAATGCCCCTCGGGAAGCACCTCGACCCATGCCCCC
>CAYVVX010000731.1:1638-2866 GCA_964455315.1 uncultured Planctomycetales bacterium
AGGATTGCCTCCTGTAACTCCAGTGGTTTGATTGGGCTGTTGCAGTGAGTGCGTCACATCCATTACCACCGGCGTGCCATGCTCCTGCATCCAGGGGATGTTGCGAAAATCAACCACCAGATCCTGGTAGCCAAAGGTGGTGCCAAAAATCAGCGTGTTGCCCTGGGTGGCCAGGTCGGCGGACTGGCACTCCGCGGGCAGTTCGACGTCGCCGTCGGCATACCAGGGATACTCGATCATCCACTCCAGGGCCCGCGGGCAGACCACGTGCAACATCCGCCGCAGCGACAGCGGCATCTCGCCGGTCTGGCCAAGGAAGGTCAGCGCCGCCCGCTCCAGCAGGGTCACGCCCTCCCGGCCGGAGCCCTTGTGCAGCACCTTGCTGTCGGCCACCGCCAGCAGCGGGGACTTCTTCCGGGGCCTGCACTCGACGCTCTTCTTGAGAACTTTCCAGAGGTCCGGAGCGTTTCGCCCGTCATCATCATCGGGCATCAGGCCGGCGGGCACCTCGAAGGCCACCGCGGAGATCACCAGCGGGCCGAGCACCGGTCCGTAGCCGGCTTCGTCGATGCCCACCAGGATCGGCCCGCGCCGGCCGGCGCGCTGCAGCGGCGGGCTCGCACCCGGATGTGCGCCGGACGATATGACGGGGGCCTCGGCCATGACACCGCTTGATAGCCGCCGGCCAGCCGGGCTACAAGGGAACCGGGAGCTGACAGACACCACCGGCTGTGAGTTTCTGCCGGTGACACCCCGGCCTGCTCACCTCTGTCCGCTCCCTTCCCACTCCGTCTTGACACCCCCTCCCCCCCGCCGGATCATGCCCGTCCGAGAGCAATCGTTTTTCTTCCGCGGAGCAGACATCATGGCTTCACCGGCATCGCAGGGCGCGGGGCCCATCCTCGACCAGGTCGGCAGGCGCGGCGGCGACCCCGACAAGCTGGTCAAGCGGCTCAAGTCGCTGGCCATCGAAACCCCCTCGTGGGGCTACGCCGACACCGGCACGCGCTTCGGCCGGTTCCACCAGCCCGCGGCGGCCCGCAACATCCACCACAAGCTCGACGACGCCGCGTGGGTGCACAAGCTGACCGGCATCTGCCCCACCGTCGCCGTGCACGTCCTCTGGGATTTCCCCAAGGGGTTCGACCCGGCACTGGTGCAGTACGCCGACAAGACCGGCGTCCGCATCGGCAGCATCAATCCCAACGTCTTCCAGAGCCAGCACTAC
>CAYVVX010000732.1:0-2866 GCA_964455315.1 uncultured Planctomycetales bacterium
TGCCGTCGACCAGGCTCTCGCGGCAGCCGTAGAGGTTGTCGAACTTGCTCTTGGTCACGCTGTCGTTGACGTTGATCGCGGGGAAGAGCAGCTCGCCGTTCTTCTGCATCTGGTAGAGCCGGTGCACGCCGGTGGTGGTCTCCTCGCTGACCCCGACGATGCCCCTGGCCATGCGGTGCCACATCTGCGGATCCTTGTCCAGGCAGGCGTGCAGCACGGTGTCGACGATCTCGATCTCCTCGTTGTCCTTGCAGATGGGCGGCTTCTTGCCGGTCTTGGCGAACTCCGCCTCGAAGGCATGACCGCGGTGGATCAGCAGCGTGGCGTCGCCGCCGTCATCGACCAGCAGCGTCGGCCCGTCGCTGTCCGGCCAGGCCAGCGCTTTCAGCGTGCAGTCCCAGTATTCCTTGAGCGTCTCACCCTTCCAGGCGAACACCGGTGTGCCGGCCCTGGCGATGGCCGACGCGGCGTGGTCCTGGGTGCTGAAGATGTTGCAGCTCGCCCAGCGGACCTCGGCGCCGAGCTCGACCAGCGTCTCGATGAGCACCGCGGTCTGAATGGTCATGTGCAGCGAGCCGGTGATGCGGGCGCCGGCCAGCGGCTTCTTGCTTGCGAACTCCTCGCGCACGGCCATGAGACCGGGCATTTCCGATTCGGCGATCTGGATCTCCTTGCGGCCCCAGTCGGCGAGGTTGATGTCCTTGACCTTGTAATCTGTGACTGCGGTTGCCATCGTTTCGGGCTCCTGTATTCTCAAAAAGTATCCTGTTCCCTGTACACGTCAGACGGTCAATCCGCCGCGGGCGGACGCGCCCGCGACGGCATGTGAGTCGTGTTTCCCCTTCGCAGGCCGTGCGACGGCGGCGGTCATCGCCACCAGCGACGGCACCTCATGTGCCTGGCGATGTCCCGGCCTGGCCGTGGTCAGCTTCCGCCAGGTGATGCCGGTGAAGCCGGCGTCGCGCAGCCAGCCGGCGAGCCGGGCCGGTTCGAAGCCCGCCCAGGTATCGCCCATGCGCTCGCGGAATTCGTCCGAGTCGTGCGGCTGCTGTTCGATGAGCAGCACGCGCCCGCCCGGGCGGATGCAGCGGTGGATCTCCGCGATTCCCGCCGGCGGATCGCCGACGTGATGCAGCACCAGCGACGCGATGACCAGGTCGACCTCGCCATCGGCGAGGGGAAGATCTTCCAGGGCGCCGGCCCGGAACTCCACGTTGCCGGCCTCGGCGAGATCGGGACGCGACCTGGCCAGGTCGAGCATGACCGGTGCCGGGTCCACGGCGATGACCCGGTGGAAGCACGCGGCCAGCGCCGGCAGCAGGTAGCCGGTGCCGCTGCCGACATCGGCGACGGACCACTCCGGCGGCAGCAGGCCAGTTACTGCCTCCAGGTGGAAACTCGGACCGAAGGCCTCCACCCGCAGCGCATCCCAGTGCGCGCCGAGGCGGTCGAAAAAGTCCTGGGGCTCCCCCCGGCGGCGCTCGAGGCAGGCCTCCAGCCGCCTCTTCTCGAGGTCATCGAGCGGCTCTTCGCCGATCCAGCGCAGCAGGCGGATGCGGAGATCTTCCGGAACCCCGGCGCCTTCGCTGCCGTGGCCGGGTGGCGGCGCCGCGGTGGACCGGGCCGCATACAGCGCGGTGGTCCCGGCCCGCCGATCGACGAGCAGCCCGGCGTCCCGTAGAACTTTCAGGTGGCGGGAGACAGTGGGCTGGGGCTGGTCGAGCACCTCGACCAGCTCGGACACGCTCAACTCCGCCTCGGAGAGGACGCGGAGCAGGCGCTGCCGGGTGCGGTCGGCCAGGGCGCGGAAGACGAGTTCGTGATGGTTGTCAGGCATAGGCATCCATCCGTTCATCCGGATGATAGAATAAACTATCGGTACGTCAACCGCGTTCTTGAACTGAATAGGGAAAAAATCCTGGGCTCGATGATGGGCGGGCGAGGGGGATTTACTCACGTTTTCGGCTCAATCCGCAGAGTTGGCCACCCCGTCCCGCGGTTTAAGATCATGCAGCAGTATGACTTGGCGAATTGGCTTGACACTTGCGCCGTCCTACCACAAAATGTTGTGGGTCGGGATCGCGAGGTGCCGACATATAGACGTGTAAGGGCGGGCCAGGGTGTGAGATCAGATTTTATGATCCCACAACTCCAGTCGAGACCGAAGGTTGGCGAACATGTTCGGATTTCGTGTAGAATTCGTCAAGATTCGGTTTGACAACGCCCAGATATTGGGTTATTAATCCTATTGCCCCCCAAGATATTGGGGGCTCAAGTCGGTTTGGTTTTTTCGACTTACGCACCATCGCCTGATAAGGCGGGCGCCCGGGGCTTACCCGGAGGTGCAGGGTGCGCGCAAGGGGGCAGGCTGATCTGGCAGGTAGCCGGCGCGGCCTGCCGGAGAGAGCTCTGGGGCTTTTGATTGCCGGCCCGCGTGAGGGCCGTTCAAGGAGTTTTTCATGCCCGCCACAGTCAAGGATCGACTCAGCGATGAAGGTCAGGTCATGGACGGCGACCTGGGGCTTTCGGAGAACGCTCGGCGCGTGCTGCGGGCCCGCTACCTCAAGAAAAACGAGTCCGGCAGGGTCATCGAGACCCCGGCCGACCTGTTCACCCGGGTGGCGTCCACCATCGCCGACGTGGAGAAGCAGTACGGTGGTTCCGCGACGGTCCGCGATGCCTGGGAGCAGACCTTCTTCGACCTGATGGTCTCCGGCAAGTACATGCCCAACAGCCCGACGCTGATGAACGCCGGCCGGGAGATGGGCATGCTCAGCGCGTGCTTCGTACTGCCGGTGCGGGACAGCATCAACGAGATCTTCGACTCCATCAAGCACACCGCGCTGATCCAGAAGGCCGGCGGCGG
>CAYVVX010000733.1:0-2864 GCA_964455315.1 uncultured Planctomycetales bacterium
CCAGATCGCCGAGCAGGTGGTCGCCGGCTACACCCATCCGGGGGCTCGCGAAAGGTTCGTAACCGGCTTAGAGACAGTCACTTACGAATTCGAGAACGTTCCCGTGGACGCCGCCCGGGAGATCGCCGCGCGGGTACCTGTCCTGCCGCCGCCGCGGGCGCTGGAAGCCGCCCAGGACCGGCTCACCGAGAAAACGCTGTTCACCGAGTTGGGCATCCCCGTGCCCCCCTTCCGCGCGGTGAACACGCCCGGGGAGCTTTCCGCGGCCGCCGACGCGCTGGGGCTGCCGCTGGTGCTCAAGACCCGCCGCTTCGGCTACGACGGCAAGGGGCAGGCGGTCATCCGGGAGCGCGGGGAGCTGGACGCCGCCTGGAACGCGGTCGGGGCTGCTCCGTCGATCGTCGAAACGCTGGTGCCGTTCGATCGCGAGGTCTCGATCATCGCCGTGCGCGGCCGCGACGGCGCCTTCGCCGCCTGGCCGCTGGTCGAGAACGTCCATCGGGCCGGCATCCTGCGCGTCTCCCGCGCCCCCGCGAAAGGTTCCGGGAGCCCCCTGGAGGAAGTCGCGGCCGGTCACGTCCGCCGGATCATGGAGCATCTCGACTACGTGGGCGTGCTGACCGTGGAGTTCTTCGAGCGGGACGGCGGGTTGTCCGCCAACGAGATGGCCTGCCGGGTGCACAACTCCGGGCACTGGACCATCGAGGGGGCCCGCACCAGCCAGTTCGAGAACCACCTGCGGGCCATCGCCGGGCTGCCGCAGGGCGACACCGCGCCCATCGGGCACAGCGTCATGCTCAACCTCATCGGCAACGTGCCCGACCCCGCGGCCGTGCTGGCCGTGCCGGGGGCTCACCTGCACCTGTACGGCAAGTCCCCGCGTCCCGGGCGCAAGCTCGGTCACGTCACGCTGTGCGGTTCTGATCCCGGGGACCTGGAGGTACCGCTGCAACGCCTGCGCGAGTTGATCGCGGCCTCCGAGGCGGGCTGAGGGTTCCCGCGAGTCACGCTTCCTGCGCCCCTCCAGGGCTTGCCCGATCTCGGATCCATGCATCCACGGGTTCCGGTCGCCGGTGGCGACCTCCACCCGTGGCTACAGACCTCCGCTCCTTCGGAGCGGCCATGCGGACCCCGCTATGAATGCGCGCGGTGAAGCAGGCGTGGGCGATGTCGAACGGCGGCTGCACGCAACGCACTGGTTCGAAGCCGAACCGGTATTACTTGTTGACCTCGAAATTGGCGATGTCATCGCCGGTGCCGTACAGCCCGTCCGGACCCGCCGAGATGAGGATGTACGAGTCGGCATTGTGCGGCTGGGCGGTGGCCACGGAGGTGGGGTTCCAGACCGTCCGGGCAAAGCTGGGATTGGTGCGGAAGCTGCTGGAAGCATTGCTCATGTCCGCGGGGCTGGGCACTGTGGGGCCCAACTCACTGATCGGGTGGTAGACACCGGCCCCCAGGTCGATGCCCTGCAGGCTGGCACCACTGCCGGTGAAAGCCACGTTGTCGATCAGGGTGTACGCGGCCTGGTTCGGTTCGGCGATATCGACCAGGTCGCGCATGTGGCGCTTGGCCTTGTAGTAGAGGATCGGCTGGTTGAAGTTGTCCAGGAAGACCTGCGAGGTGAGCCGCGGCTTGGAGCTCAGGTCGCTGATCACGAACGGCTTCTGAACATTGCTCGGGTCCGGCTTGGCCATCTTGACCTTGCTCAGATCCACGAATCGCCCGGCACGGGTGACCACCGGCTGGTTGTTGAAGACCTGGTACAACTGCCCGGCACCCGCTCCGACGTCGTCCGCCCAGGCGCCGTCACCATCCACGTCCCGGAAGCCGGGCGAGCCCAGCGTATCCGCGCCGACCAGGGCCCAGACCAGGAGATTGGCCCCACCCACGTAGGCGTTCTGGTTGGTGTGCGGGCTGGTGACCTGCAGGTAAGTCGACGGTGGGTAGTCCCCGCCCACGCGCGTGTCGGCCTTGTAGCCCTCCAGGCCCGTGGTCAGCACGCCGATCAGGGCCTTGGTGGCGGCGGCTTTGGCCTGGATCCGCGCGTTGTTGATCGCCGGCAGCGCGATCGCGATGAGCAGTCCGATGATGCCGATAACCACCAGCAGTTCGACCAGTGTGAAGGCCGTCGCCGATCGCCGTGCATCACGGGTCCGACCGGCCGCCGGGTGAGTTTGTGTCGTCATGATCAGATCCCTCGTCTCCGCGTTCGACGCCCACAGGTCAGTGTACCGGGCTCCGCCGGATTGCCCGGCGGTCAGTTCTTGAAATTGCTCAGGTCGTCATCGGTGCCGAAGCGGGCATCCTCGCCCGCCGAGAGCAGAATATAGCTGTCCGGCCGGACCGGCTTGATCACGTTGCCCATGTCATGCTGTTCGTGGTTGTGCAGGAATTCACAGAAGCTGCCCTCGGGCCCGTTCTCCGGAACGGTGGGGTTGCCGAACATGGCCAGCTCGTGGGCCGGGTTGCGCCCGGTGTCGCCGGCGAAAGGCCAGCCGCGCTTCTTGGCGACGTCGCTGCCGGCGAGATCCTCGTTGTCGGCCTGGCAGTAGATCGCGTTGCCGGCGACGGAGCTGAACGGGGCCAGCCCCTTGGTCCTGGCCCGGTAGTACAGGATCGGGCTGCCGAAGTGGCTTTCAAAAACCAGGTTCCGGCCGGTGCGGGGGCCGATGTTGGTGGCCTTGAACACCGAGCCGTTGGTATCGGGCGCGTAGATCTTGGCGTCGGCCTCCATGTAGGGGCCCTTGCGCCCGGGGCGGTTGCGCAGGAGGGTCTCGCTGACGCTGGCGGTTCCCAGCGCGTCGCCGGCGGCGTCCATGCCCTGGAGGTCATAGCCGCCCAGGGCCCGTGCCAGCCAGTGG
>CAYVVX010000734.1:0-261 GCA_964455315.1 uncultured Planctomycetales bacterium
GGCGGCGGCTTCCACCTTAGCAAGGCTCTCGCCCCGGATCTCCAGATCGACCGAGCCGCCGCCGCGCCGCACCGATCCGAACAGGCTCGCCTGCCGGAAGAACGCCATGCTGCCGACCGAATGCCGGCTGCTCATCACCGCGCTGTTCAGCAGCACCTCCAGCGGCTTGACGTTCATGGGATCCTGGCTGGTGACGCCCATGAAGCAGGTGTTGCCTCGCGTGACGAAAAAGAAATTCTCCAGCGCCGGCGCCTTGACCTT
>CAYVVX010000734.1:271-2860 GCA_964455315.1 uncultured Planctomycetales bacterium
GCCCCGCCGGCACCCGTCATCTGGCCGCCCACAGGCATGTCGATCGCGGGCAGCGCGGCCTGCTCGGGCGATCCGGGCTTTGCCTCCCAGTAGGGTCGCAGATACGCCTCCACGTCCTTCGCCAGGTTCTCAAACGTGGTGACCCCCAGACCCGGCTCGGTGATCACCGAGCCGAATACCAGGTTCCGGTTGCCGCCCGGCAGGTAGTCGGTCGGCGGCATGAGTGCCTTCGAACCCCATGCCGAACCGACCACGAACAAGGCGATCACCGCCAGCCTGAGCACCAGGTGGCGGTTAACGAAGCTCACCCCGTCGGCGATCCACCCGCCCAGCCGTCCGCCGGAGTGATCCTCCTCCACGTTGCCTTTCACCTTGCCCTTCCCGAGAATCCTCGCCGCCAGCGTCGGGATCACCAGCACCGACACCAGCAGCGAAATGCCCACGCCGGCACTGATGGCGATGGAGATGTCGCGGAAGAGCTGTCCGGCCTCCTCCTGGATGAAGATTACCGGAATAAATACCACCATGGTCGTCAGCGTGCTGGCCAGCACCGCGCCCCATACCTCGGACGCGCCGTCATAGGCCGCCTGGAAGCTGCTCTTGCCCGTCTGCTTGTGGCGGAAGATGTTCTCCAGCACCACGATGGCGTTGTCCACCACCATGCCCACCGCGAAAGCCATCCCCGCGAGCATGACCACGTTGATGGTCCGTCCGAAGAGGCTCACCGCCAGGCAGGTGCTGATCACCGAAATCGGGATGGACAAGACCACCACGGCGGTCGCCCGGATGTTCCGCAGGAACACCAGCAGCACCAGTGACGCCAGTATGCCTCCGAAGACCAGGTTTTGCCGCACCAGCCCGATCGAGGAATCAATGTAGACCGTTTCGTCGTACACCTGGGTCAGTTCCAGGGCCATCCCGCGCTGCTTGAGCACTTCCTCGTTCACCTTCACCAGCTGCTCGCGCAGGCCGCGCATGACCGAGACCACGTTCGCCCCCGACTCGCGCCGCACGGGCAGACCCAGCACCCGCTCCCCCTTCGATCGGACGAAGCCGCGATCCTTCTCGTAGGTCAGTTCCACCCGCCCCACGTCGCGCACGTGGATCGGCCCGCCGTCGCGAATGGCGATGACCGTCTTCTCGACCTGGGCGGTCGACTCGTACTCCCCCACCGTTCGGTAGATCAGGTCGCGTTTGCCGACTTCGATCGTCCCCGCCGAGACGTTCACGTTCTGACCGCGCAGGGCCGACTCAACCTCCTGCAGCGTCAGGCCCTTCGAGGCCAGGACCGCCGGGTCGATGAGCACGTGCAACTCGCGCTCCCGCCCGCCGAAAACGTCCACCGACGCCAGGCCCGGCACGCGCTCCAGCAGCGGTTTCACGTTGTCCCACACGAAATCGCGCAAGGTCGAAGGATCTTCACCGCGCAGGGACCGGAGGATCAGCCATGCGATCGGAGACTCCATCGCCGAGTCCGCCGCCACCACCTCGGGTTTCTCAGCCTCGATCGGATAGCCGGTCACCTGGTTGAGCTTCTGGTCGGTGTCGCGCAGTGCGATATGCTTGTCGGTGCCAACGAAGAACTCGAGAGCCACCTCGGCCCGGCCTTCCTGGGCGGTTGAGGTCAGCTTGCGCAGATTGGGAACGCCCTTGAGCTTCTCTTCCTGCCGGTCGACGATCTCGCGCTCGATCTCGCGGGCGCTTTTTCCCTGCCACAAAGTGGTCACCGTGACCCGCGGTTCGTCCACGTTGGGGGTGAGCTGGATGGGCAGACTGAACAGCGCGAGAATGCCGAACAGCGTCGACAGGATCACGCCCACCGCCACCTTGACCGGGTTGTTGATCGTGAAACGAATGATATCCATAGAGCTGCTTCCGCATTGTCATCGCCGAGAACAGCCGGCGGTGGGGACCAGGGCTGAATGCTGATCGGGCTGAGACTTACTCTGACCGGGGCTTGGTCATGGAACCGTTGTCCACGCTGACGTCCGCGCGCCCGCCGGGCACCGCCGTCAGCGCCCCGGCACTCTGCGTGGCCGGCGGCGGCACCTCACCCCCGGGCGCCACCATGACCGGCTCCGGGCCGTATACGCGGTCGTGACCCTTGATCGCCACCTGCGTACCCGGCTGGACCATGGGGCTCCGGATCGCGATCCACGCGCCGACATCCGCCCCCAGTTCGACCGGGAAGGGCGCTGCCTGCATCTCGTTGGCATTCATCGGCGAAGGGCTCACCACCACCACGTAGTGAGTGCCCTGCCGCTGCAGGATCGCATCGCGCGGCACGATCAGCGTGTCCTCCAGAACCTCCTTGTTCGTCACCCGGGCCCGCACGAACATCCCGCTCTTGAGCGCGTGCGACTCGTTGGACAGCTCCACCTCGACCGGAAAAGTCCGCGCCCGCACGTCGGCCTGGGGGATGATGTGCTTGATCCTGCCCGTGAACGTCCTGCTCAGGGCATCGACGTCGACGCTGACCGAGTCGACCGCCTCGGATCCGGAGATGGCCGACTCGGGCACGTTCACCCGGACCAGAACGCGCTCCAGGTCGATCAGCTCGATCACGGCGCCGCCGGCGGTGATCCATTC
>CAYVVX010000735.1:0-2844 GCA_964455315.1 uncultured Planctomycetales bacterium
ACAGACCTGCGGAGCCAACGGCCGGCGCGGGGGCCGGCCGCTACAGGACTGCGGAGCCGGCACGGGGCCGGCCGCTAGACCACTTTCAGTTTCGCCTGCGTCGCGCCGCCGGACCACCGGAAGGTCGCCAGTTCCTGCGGCTTCATGGGCACCACCACCTCGCCGCGCCCATCGACGGTGAGCTTGCCGCCGGCGTTGCGCTCCAGCAGGTCGCACCGCTCCAGCCGGTCGCCCCTGGCCGCCCCGTCGATCCGCAGCCTGGCCCGGACCGCGTTGCAGTGGCTGTTCCACACTCTGATGATGATACCATCCCCGAAGTCCGCGGGCTTCAGCGCCACCAGTTGCACCGCCGCCGGCTCCACCGCCAGCAGGCTCCGCGACGGAACCGCCGGCACGCTGTCCACCACGCCGGCCAGCAGCGGCCGGAAGTACTCGCTCCCGCCGGTGGCCAGCCCGCCGTCCCAGTCGTCGTTGCCGGTCGGCTGCAGGACGAACTCATAGGCCAGGTCGCCCGACTGCCACTGGGCGAAGTTGGTGCCCCACAGGTTGTTGAACAGCGTGGCGTAGATGACCCCGCCCTTGTTGTCGGCGTCGTCCGTGAACCGCCAGCCGCCCGGCTCGTCCAGCGACATCAGCGGCGCGTCCAGGGAGTAGAAATTCATCCCCGCCGAGGCATTCTCGATCCGCACCCCGTGATGGGCGACCAGGTGCCCGGTGTTGATCCCCTTGCCGAATGCTTCACTCGGCTGCGAGATGTGCAGGATGCGATCCACCAGGGGCAGCGGGGTGTCCCCGGCGATCGGGAAGTAGCCATACCCCGCCTCGGCCGCATACGTCGCCGGCTTGCCGAACAACTCCATGCGCACGTACAGCTCCTGTCGCCCGCGATAGAGCGTGAACGTGGTGCGATAGCGCCGGGCATTGCCGCTGCGGCGATCTCTGGCCTTGACCGCGGCGCAGTCCCCCTCCAGCACGATGCGGGCGCACAGCGGCGTGATCTCCGGGGTCACGGTCGCCTTGCCCTGGGGCAGCGGGCCCACCTGGCTCATGGCCGCGTAATCGTTGCGGTTGAAGTAGCCGGCGGTGCCCTCCCAGCAGTTGGTGTGGGCCTCGCGGGCGAAGGCGAGCATCTTCTCCCCGCCGGGCATCTCGTACAGGAAGCTGCCCAGCGGATGATCGACCTTGGCCGAGCACCACTGGCTCGAGCGCAGCCGGTCGTGCCAGCGGGCCAATCCGCCGGCGGTGTGGAACTGGAAGGTGTCATTGCTGGTATGCAGGGCGAGCGTCCGCTGCTCCCAGTCGGCGGGTACGCCGGGTTGGCTGCGGGTGGTCACCGGCCGGGCTTCGAGCACCATGTAACCACAGGCCGGCACCGGCGGCGCGAACAGCTCGATTGTCCCGTTATTGCGCTCGTAGACGACGGCCGTACCGGTTCGCGGATCGACCAGTTCGAACTCCCCCGCCGGCAGTCCCCGGTCCGACAGGCGCACCCGCCCGCCGCGTTCCCGGCTCAGCGGGTTGAACAGGGCCACTCCCATCGGGCGCCCCTTGCCCATCCGGCCCAGCGCTTTGCCGAAGCCCTCCAGCGCCGCCCGCTCGGCGTTGTCGGTTTCCGTGCGCGCCGTCTTGGCGAACGCCGCCTTGTCCTCCCACGAGCCCACCCAGCGATCCGTCGGCGGCTGCGGCTTTTCCGCGGCCAGCAGCGGGCTGGTATACAGGTTGCCCTTGGGCACCAGCTTGCGGGCATCGGTGGCGTGATCTCCCCAGGTGTGCTCGGTGTAGAGCGAAAGCTGCTCGAAGCCGCGCCGCACCCGCTCGCGCTGCTCCTCATCCACCGCCTGCCCCGATGCCATCTGGCTCATGGCCGACACGGCCTCGGCGGACGGCAGCCGGTCCTTGTCCCGGCGGGCGGT
Organism: uncultured Planctomycetales bacterium; assembly: GCA_964455315.1. Lineage (GTDB taxonomy): Bacteria > Planctomycetota > Phycisphaerae > UBA1845 > PWPN01 > CAYVVX01. The sequence continues at coordinate 1,914 of CAYVVX010000735.1, forward strand.
GGCGGTGTTGGCCGCCTGGCTGCCGATGCCGTGGATCCACCAGTCGACCAGCTCCTTGTCGAACTCGGGGATCTGCCGGCCGTGCCGACGGATGATCGCGTCGGCGAAGTCCTCCAGCCGCCCCGCACGACACTTCGGGGAGTCGAAGTTGCGGTTGATCCAGCCGATGGTGTTGAGCGCGTCGAGGCTCTGCGGGCCGACGTTGTCGTTGGTGATCTGAATCGACAGCCACTCGTCGTAGCCCCACTCCTGCGGCGGCAGCAGCGGCGTGCCGTAGGTGGCGTGATAGTGGACCAGCAGCCGCTGTTCATCGGGCAGCTTCCACCAGAACAGCGGCGGCACGGTCGCCGGCCGCGAGTCGGGATTGGTGCCGACCTGGAAGAACGTGCCCCGGGCGGCCGCGAAGGCCATGGCCAGCGACGCCGTGTGCGCCGGAACATCGGTCATCTTCGCGGCCCGCGGCACCGGCTGACCGAACCGCTCGGCCAGGCGCCGGGCGGCGTACAGGCTGCGGCACATCTCCTCGCGTCCGAAGAACTCGCTGTGGGTGGTGAACGGCATCAGCCCCCAGACAACCGAGCCCTCGCGGATGTACTTCTCGAGGCGCTTCAGGTGCTCCGGCTTCACCGCCTTCGGGTCGAGGCACTGTTCGAGCAGCCACGTGGACAGTGTCCACACGAAGCGCCGGCCGGGCGGATTCTTCGCGGTGCGGTCCAGGTTGTCGAGCAACTTCTCCATGAAGTTCGTCTGGTAGAGGCGAATGACCTCTTCCAGCCGATGCGTGTAACCCAGGTCCAAATGCGTTTTGAAGATGACGCGCACGGTGGTCTGCTCGGCCGGGCGCAGGACGATGGCATCCTTGTGCGTTGTGCCGAGCGGCGTCCTCCAGGTGGCCCGCACCCGTAACGGGCGCGTCGGGCGCGGGATCAGC
>CAYVVX010000736.1:0-2821 GCA_964455315.1 uncultured Planctomycetales bacterium
CGGCGGCACCATCACGGTCGGCCCGCCGCCGTGATGGATCACCTCGATCTCGCGCGGCTCGATCCAGGCATAGCGGTGCTGCCAGGCGGCTTCACCCTTCATCTGCTCGCCCTGCTCGAGGATGTACCGCCCCGGGCGCAGCCGCCACAGCTTCAGCCCGATGGGCATGGGCTGCTCATCGAAGTTGTACATCCAGATGCGCAGCCGCTCCCTCGACGCGTGCATGACCAGCGCCGCGAAGTCCGTCGTCGGCGTGTCGTAGGTCACCGCGAAGGTCGGCGTGGCCACGTCGCGCATCCCCGAGATGGCCCCGGTGTAGGCCCCGAAGATGGCCAGCGCCGCCGGTACGCCGGCCCGATCCATGGCCATGACCTCGGTGGTCATCATGTCGATGTTGTAGCGGGCATGTCTGGCGGCGCCCTCGAAGGTCCGCTGGTAGGCGTCGAGATCGCCGTTCATCATGAACTTCAGCGACGGGTCGGCCGTGCGCCAGGTGTACTCCTCGTAGGCCCGGTCGCCGGTCAGCCAGCGATACAGGCCCACCTTGGTCTGCTCCATGGGCATGTTGTTGGGCAGGTGGGAGATGGAAAGCATTTGCCATTCCGGGCTGCCGGGCTGGGGGTCCCTGGGCAGCGGTCCCCGGCTGGCGATTTGCATGGCCAGGTTGAACGGCACCAGGAACTTCGGGTCTTCGGTCAGCCAGTACGCCGCCAGGATGGCGTCCTCGGTCATGGGCTGATGGGCCCAGTGGTTGGCCTCGCGGGAATACCAGGTGTGCTCATCGAAGGGCGGCGTGATGCCCCCGGTCGAGTACCAGATGCTCAGCGGCGGGATGCCGGCGATCTTGCCGTCGATCTCCCTGACCGTCGCGTTGCGCCAGCCGTCCGCCCAGCCGACGAACCAGTCCTTCGCGTCCGGGTTGCCCTGCCAGGCGGCCCACAGGAAGTGCTTCATGGGCCGGCCGCAGTAGCCGGTGTCGCCGCCGCCGAAGCTCTCGTCGCCGACCTGCATGGCCCCGAACCAGGAGGACTTGAACCGCGGATAGCCGTTCGGGTCCATGCCCATGAAATAGTTCTTGATGGTGTGGCAGCTCTGCAGGTTACGTTCGACCCACAGCGGGTCGCCGTGACGGACCAGCAGCATCCCCGGCACCGTGTCCGCGGAGGGTTCGGAGGAATGCTCGACATCGCCGAGCCCCTTGTCGTAGCCGTTGAGCAGGACGTTGTTCCAGACGCCTTCGCAGAGCCGCTCGATGCCCGCGCGGGCGGTCTTCGCGGCCGAGGAGATGGCCGCGATCTGCATCCAGGTGCGCATCATCTCCACGTCGTCGCCGTAACCGCCGCCGAACTGCCCGTCCTCGCGCTGCCGGGTTTCGACGAACCGCTCCATGATGGCGATGTCGCGGGCGTAGGCCTCGCGAAGGTACGCCGCCCAGGCCGGATGCTTCTCGGTGTCGGCCAGGTACTCATCGCCCCAGGGGATCTTTTCGCCGGTGAACTGCCGGAGGATGCGGTTGTCCGGCCAGATCTCCATCAACTTCTTCATCTCGTCGCGGGCTTCCTGCACGACCCTGGGGGCGCCGCCCTCCTGGCCGTCGCCGTATTTGTAACGCGCCTGGTACAGCAGCGACTTGTGATAGAAGGGATTGTTTTCCAGACCCAGGGCGAGGATGCGGATCGCGGCCACCCGCCCGGTCCGGTCGCGCTGCATGACCAGCCTGCCGAGCCACTCGGTCGCCAGCGCGTAATCGGCGATGGCGGAGTTGTCCGGCTGGGCCGCGCTGAGCTTTGCAAAGGCGGAGCCCAGGTCGGTGAAGTAGGTGTGGTTGACCGGCTCGATGAAGTTGAGATCCCCGTAGACATAGGCCTGCCCGAGCAGCCCGGCGAAGGTGTTGCCCAGCGACCTGAAGGCCTCCAGGGCGGCGTCCGGATCGCCCCTGTTGAACGCCTCGACGCCCGCCTTGAGGGCGGGGGCGTCGTTGCCGGGGCGGATGTGCAGCTTGCGTCCTTCGCGATACAGCGGGCCGTCGGGAAGCTTGCCCAGCACGCGCGGCGTATCCGGGTGAGGCGTCGCCCGTTCGTACACCCGGACGTTGTCAACGGTCATGCCCGTCCAGGTGAGCAGGCCGACGCGGTCGAAGCTGGGCCCGCCCAGCGGGTCTTCCACGGTACGGTCGATGATGTCGGTGCCGTTGACCGTGTAGGTGATGCGCTTGCCCTCCATCCGGGCGACCAGGTGGTACAGCTTCTCGCGCTCGATGGGGAACGGCGGCTTGAGATCGGCCCAGCCGGCGCCGGGCCCGACCAGGTGGTTCGCGGTGTTGCCGCGGGCGCCGAAGCCGAGCAGGTAGCCGTACTGCATCAGGTCGCCGCAGGCCAGCGTCGCCGACAGATCGCACGGCGGCACGCCGGGCAGCGAGCGGGCATCGAACTCCAGCCGCACGTCGGGCTTGAAGCCGCGGTTGATGGTCGCCTGGCTGACGCCCTCCAGGAGCAGGGCGCCGTCCATCACCTTGCCCTTGCCGCTCACGCTCCATTGATCGCCGATTTCGGTACGCTCGAAGTCGTCCTGGAACTCGAGCTTCCATTCAGCCTCCGCCGCCAGGGACGGAACAGCGGACAGCACCAGGGCATACAGCGTCGGGGGAACGATCGAGAAAGCCTTCAAGGGTGAACTCCGCATTACGAGGAATGAATACCGGTGCGGACCCATCTTGGCGGGAGTGGGCATCAATCGCAAGCACATGGACGGAGCGATCCCGCCTGGATCGCGCCCGCCTACCGGGCGCCGGCCGGCTCGCGCCCGACCCAGATCGGCGAGG
>CAYVVX010000737.1:0-2803 GCA_964455315.1 uncultured Planctomycetales bacterium
ACGTCGACGGACATGTCCCGCACCAGGCGGTACTGCTCGTGGGTCAGGTCTTCCATCTTGGCCAGCAGCCGGCTGCTGGCGATGCATCGCCGACGCAGCACCCGGTCGGGCAGCAGCCGCGAGACCCATTCCGCCGGCCAGTAGCTTCGCCGAATCGCCCGCCGCCCGCGGCAGCTCGCCACCAGCAGGGTGCAGCGCGGGTTGCACACGGCTGCCACCTCGCAGGCCAGCATGCCGCCGAACGAGACGCCGCCGATGATACAGTCGCTGTCCAGCGAGAGGGTGTCCACCAGCCGGCGGGCATATCTGCTCAGGGTGTCGCCACGCTCCGGGATGGGCATGGCCGGCACCTCCAGCTTCAATCCCCAGGCCCGCTGTGGCTCGAACAGCCGCTCGTCCGCGCCCATGCCGGGAAAGAAAACCAGTCTCGGGGTCGACATGGACGCCAGTAGAGCCGCGGGTGCGGCGGAAGGCAAATGCATGGCGTTCGATTTCGAGACACGGCCACCGACGGGGGGAGCGACTTTGTCCACCATCTCGTTGAACGGAACAGGGCATGCGTTATGATCGTCAAGCCTGAGCAAGGCGCCTGGCCGTGGCCGGAGAAGCGCATCGGGCTCAGGTGATCCGGACCGCCAGTTGAGGGTTGATTTTCTATTACACCAGCGTGTCCGTCTTGCGCGAGACGGGCCGTACTATCGCGCGCCGCGAGGACGCGCCTGATTGAGGAGTGTCACATGAAACGGGCAAGAGTGGTGGTGATGTGTCTGATGGCGACGGGTGTTGCGGTGGTGATCGGTTCGATGGCCGTTGCGGATGCCTCGAAGGAGGGCGCCGCTGCGCCGGAGATGAAGCTGCCGCCGGGCTGGACGGCTGAGGACATGCAGAAGTGCATGCTGGCCGGGATGCCCGGCAAGATGCACAAGTATTTGGGCGAGGGCGCTGGCGAGTGGAAGGGCAAGACGACCATGTGGATGGCGCCGGGAATGGACCCGATGACCGGCGAGTGCGTCACGACGGTGACGCCGATGATGGATGGGCGCTACGTGAAGGCGGAGATGAACGGCGAGATGCCGGGCATGGGCGCCTACACGGGGATGGGTATCTACGGTTACGACAATGTCTCGAAGGAGTTCGTCGCCACCTGGGTCGACAACCAGGGGACCGGCATTGCCAACGGCACCGGAAAGCTGTCCGAGGACGGCAAGACGCTGAAGTGGAAGTTCGGTTACAACTGCCCGGTGACGGGCAAGCCCACCGTGCTGCGCGAGATCGAGAAGATCACCGGAAAGAACAGCAAGACGCTGGAGATGTACGGAGCCGATCCCAAGAGCGGCAAGGAATTCAAGATGATGGTGATCGAGATGACCCGCAAGTGAGCAGCTTCGTCGCCGGATGCTCGAGCCGGGAGTTCTCGATGGGGCGCCGCGCAGCGACGATTGACCAACGGGTGGACAACCTCCCAAAGGCGGTGAACTGACCATGGACAACGACATGAAACAGATCGCCGTGTCCCGCAAGGCCCTGTGGGCCGGCTGGATCATCGGGGTATTGCCGGTACTCATGCTGGTGATGAGCGGCACCATGAAGCTGCTGAAGCCTCCGGAAGTTGTGGAGGGCTTCCAGCACCTGGGGTACCCGGAGCACCTGGCCCTGGCCCTGGCGATTGTTGAGCTGGCCTGCACGCTTCTCTACCTGATTCCGCAAACCTGCGTGCTGGGTGCGATCCTGCTGACCGGCTACCTGGGCGGCGCCATCGCTTCCCATGTGCGGCTCGGCGAGGCGTGGCTGGTGCCCGTGGCGCTGGGGGTACTGGTCTGGCTGGGCCTGTTTCTGCGCGATCCGCGTCTGCGTGCACTGATCCCCTTGCGCCGGTAGGAGCGAACGATGAAGCTGGGCAGCACGGTGCCGGTCCTGAGGATCTTCGACGAGGACAAGGCCCGGGAGTTCTACGTGGGCTTCCTCGGCTTTGCCGTCGACTGGGAGCATCGCTTCGGGGACAACTTTCCTCTTTACGTGCAGGTGTCCCGCGATGGCTGCCTGCTTCACCTGTCGGCCCATCACGGCGACTGCTGCCCGGGCGGCGCGGTGCGCATCGCGACCGAGGGTGTTGAAGCGCTGGCCGAGAGCCTGCGTGCGAAGCAGTACAGGTTTGCCAGCCCGAGTTGCCGCACGACCGAGTGGCAGACGGTGGAAATGTCGATCCATGATCCGTTCGGCAATCGGCTGCTATTCGTTGAGCGGGCCGAGTCGGTGCGGATCCATCCCGAATCGAGTCAAGGAGTTGAGGCATGAGTTCGGTTCGCATTCTCGTCGGCACGCGCAAGGGCGCTTTCATTCTCACCTCGGACACCAGCCGGCAGAAGTGGGAGGTTGACGGCCCGCACTTCGCTGGCTGGGAGCTGTATCACCTGAAGGGTTCGCCGGTTGATCCGAAGCGCATTTACGCTTCGCAATCCAGCGGCTGGTTCGGGCAGCAGATCCAGCGCTCCAACGACGGCGGACAGACCTGGGAGGCGGTCGGCAACGAGTTCAAGTATGACGGCGTCACTGGTACGCACCAGTGGTACGACGGCACCCAGCATCCCTGGGAATTCAAGCGCGTCTGGCACCTGGAGCCCTCACTGAGCGACCCCGACACGGTGTACGCCGGCGTCGAGGACGCGGCCATCTTCCGCACCACCGACGGCGGCAGGAGCTGGCACGAGCTTCCCGGCCTGCGCACGCACGAGTCGGGTCCGCGATGGATGCCCGGCGCCGGCGGCATGTGCCTGCACACCATCGTCCAGGACCCAATCAACCC
>CAYVVX010000738.1:0-2798 GCA_964455315.1 uncultured Planctomycetales bacterium
GTGAGCCCATCCCCGCCGATGCCCCAACGCGATCCTGAGCCCATGGCGCTTTGCCCCCGCCCGGTTGCCCATCCCGGCCGGCCGCGTTCACCAGACGCGAGCCCTGGCGGTCCTGGCGGGCTTCCCGGTGGTCGGTTGCCGGCGACGATCCCGGGCGCCGCGCGGTCCCGGCCGGCTCCTGGCGACGGCGGCGCTCGAGGGGGTGCCCGTGGGTGACGCCCTGGCGGAGGGGGTGCGGGTGCATCGCATGGCGGACGGAGGGCGGTTGCCGGCGTCCGACGATGCCCGCGCGGATCCGCGCAGACGCCGGCGGCAACGATCCGAAGGCGCAAAACCCATTTGAGCCTTTGCTCTTAAAGTCGGGTAGCGCGATCCGTCCCGGGCATCAAATCAGGCATCGAATCGGGTATCGTCCCGGGTATCGAACCGGGTTCCTATTGGCACCATGAAGCCTCTATCAGGAGCCGATCGAAGGCGCAAAACCCATTTGGGTCTTTGCTCTGGTTTTTGGGGGGTGAGACCTTTGCTCTATCCGGGTTTTTCGGAGGGTATCGCGATACCTTGTAAGGTACCATGTTCGGGTGTTTTTCAGGGTATTTCGGGGTGTCCCAAAATGGCCGAAAAATGATGGAAATGCTTTGGTTTCAGGCCTTTATGAATCCCTCTAAAACCCCGTAGGGCTGGAATTAAAAGGCCTTTGCTCTACCGACTGAGCTACGCCCTCGTCAAAGATGGGGCCCGGCGGTGGTGATTCGCGAACCCTGTTCAAGGATAGGGCTGCGGGGGCGGGTCTGCAAGGCAGAGGGGTGAGGAGAGCCCCCCAGCGCTGAACGCCGTCACTAACGGAGCACGCGGACGGGCTATCTCGCCGGCGAGACGCCGGTGCCACACCCTCCGGGGCCGGTGCCTCTTTCCGCGAATCGAAGCCTGCCCGCTCACCAATCCCCCGTCCGCGAGGCTTCCCAGGCGCAGCCGGCGGCGCCGATGAAGCCGGCGTCGTTGCCGAGGATCGCGAAGCGGATATCCGGGAAGTCGTTGAGCAGGTTCCAGGTGAGCTTCTGGAAGTGCCTGCGGATCGGCTCGAGGAGGAAGTCGCCGGCCGCGATCAGGCCGCCGGCCAGGACCACCCGCTGCGGGTTGGTGATGTGCTGCATGGTCACCGTGGCGATGGCCAGGTAGCGGCAGGCGTCGTCCCAGACCTCGGCGGCCAGGGTGTCGCCGGACTTGGCGGCGTCGACGATGTGCTCGGCCAGGAGCATCTCGCCGGCGTCGACCCTGGTCTTCAAGCTGCTGGAGCGGCCATCGGCGATGAGTTCCTCGGCGCGGCGGGCCAGGAAGTAAGCAGAGGAGTAAGCCTCCACGCAGCCGTGCTGGGCGCAGGAGCAGCGCCGGCCGCCGGGCTGGACGATCATGTGGCCCAGCTCCGCGCCATTTTCGAAGCTGCCGCGGAGCATCCTGCCGTCGACGATGACCCCACCGCCGACGCCGGTGCCCAGCGTGAACATGACCAGGTCGGACACGCCGGCGCCCGCGCCGGCCCAGTACTCGCCCCAGGCCGCAGCGTTGGCGTCGTTCTCCAGCGTGGTGTGGATACCGGTGCGCTGGTGGACGATGTCGCGGATGGGAACGTTTTTCAGGCAGGGCAGGTTGCCGGGGTTGATGATCAGCCCGCGACGATGACTCAGGGGGCCCGGCGAGCCGATGCCGATGCCGACCACCTCCCGGCGGTCCACGCCAGCCTCGGTGACGGCCCGCTCGGCGGCGGCGACGATGTTGTCAATCACCTGCTCGGTGCCGCGCTCGATCTCGGTGGGCACCGAGAACTTGCTCTTGACGTTGGCGCCCTCGTCGAGGAGGCCGGCCTTGATGTTGGTGCCGCCCAGATCGACGCCGACGCAGTAGCGCTGTGCCATGTCCGCCTGTCCTCCCGGTGAAGCCGCGGCTCACGCAGTCGTTGCGGCCGCGGCGTGCGGGTCATGGTAGTGCGGCGTCAGACCGCGCTCAACATGCGGGCGGTACCGGCCGGCCCCGAACGCTACAGCGCATGGGCCGGCCTGGGCAGGTCGTCGGAGATGGCCTGCTGGTGGGACTGCTTGCCGTCGTGGGTGAACAGCACCATCTCCTCGTCGATCAGGGCCTGGAGATGGACCGGTCGGTGCCACATTTTCTGGAGGTTACGGAGCGTGTCGAGCACGTAGCGGATCTGCAGATCGACGCCGATGTGCTTGTGGGCCAGGTACAGTTCCCCGCGGTTGGCGTAGTTGCCGTCGACCACGTAGATGTACGGGCGGGAGTGGTTGCTCAGCGAGAACAGCAGTTGCTGCTTGATCTTGTCGAAGTCGCGGTTGACCACCACCATCCGCCCGGTGCTGGGATCGTAGCGGTAGTGGTAGAGCTTCTGCTGTTCGACGAACTCCGGGGTCAGGAACTCGTCGATGAAGGTCACGTCGTTGTAGATCCGCCGGACCTGGTAGATCTTCTCACGACCCGGCGACTCCTTGCCCTTGACCCGCGCCGGGCGAACACGATCCTTGCCCCAGGCACGGCGCCTGGCCATGTCGTCGAGTTCCTCGTACTCCTTGCCGTAGCGGCCCAGGTCCCAGCGTTTTTCGATGTCGCGGAACAGCTCGACGCCGAGTTTGTAGGGGTTGAGCCGGCCCGGCGAGGTGGCCACCGTGCCGGAGTGGTGGTCGCAGTAGGTGATCAGCTCGTCGTCGCGCAGGCAGTACCGGGTCATCATGGTCGAGTGCCAGTAGGTGGCCCAGCCCTCGTTCATGATCTTGGTCTGGCCCTGCGGG
>CAYVVX010000739.1:0-1570 GCA_964455315.1 uncultured Planctomycetales bacterium
TTCCAGGACTCGGCCGTTCCGATCCTGGCCGCCGTGCCGCAGAGGACGAGGGCGGTGAAGAGCATCGGTCTGGCGGTGGGGGCATGCATGACGGTTCCTCCCTTGCAGGCGTCTGGAGACGGCACCGATCACGACAGGAAAAACTGATGTTTGAGGACGCACCCCCGATTCCGGAGCGGTGGGGCGTCAAGGGTATTCTACTCGATCATAAGTGACCGGCGCGGGTCAATTCCATCATTGTTCCTGAAGATCTGAACGATCTGCCGGCTGGAGGTATTGCGGCGCCCGGTGCTGTGGGTTGCTTGAACCTCGCATTTCCCCCTGTTTTTACGGGTTGGCGCCGACAATCTGGTAAACCCGGCAAGTTTTCACAGGGCAGTGATGCCGCGATTCCGGATTCGCTTGGACCCCGCGGGGGGACGCAAGTATTCTGAGGACAGGTTGGCCCCATCCGGCAGCGGTGCCCGGGAGGGCCCTGACAGGGAGGACGCGGGCATGGACGCCGAGGTTCACGGTGCGCTGAAGCGGTATCTGGAGATCGACCGGCTGCTGGGCGTTCGCGAGGTGCCGTTGAGCGTGCCGGCCCCCAGCGCGCCCGGGCCGGGCCTGTCGAGTCGCGGGGATGCCCGTCCGGCCGGTGCGCAGATGTCGGCGCGAGCCCCGTTCACACCGGCAGCGCGGACGGGTGGCACCGCGGTCCCCGCCCGCTCGCCGCTGCCCGCGGTCGCTGGCCATGCGGTCGCGGCCGGACCCCGTACCGCCGGTGACGCACCCCATGTTCAGAGTATCTCCGCCGCCGATCTCGCCGCCCGCCGGCAGGCCCTCGACGAACTCAACGAGTCCGCGGTGAAGCCCTGCCGCAAGTGCGGGCTCTGCGCAACGCGGAAGCAGACCGTCTTCGGCCAGGGTTCCCCGGCGGCCCGGCTGGTCTTCGTCGGCGAGGCCCCCGGTGCTGACGAGGACGCCCAGGGGCTGGCCTTCGTGGGGCGGGCCGGGCAGTTACTCACCAGGATGATCGACGCGATGGGCGTGACCCGCGACGAGGTGTTCATCTGCAACATCCTCAAGTGCCGCCCGCCGGACAACCGTACGCCGGCGCCGGACGAAATCACCGCCTGCTGGCCGCATTTGGACGCCCAACTCCGCATCCTCAAGCCGGAGGTTATCGTGACGCTGGGCAAGCCGGCGTCGCAGACCCTGCTGCGCACCGACGTCGCCATCTCGCGGCTTCGCGGGCAGTGGCACGAGTACCCGCTGTCGGGCTTGCCGGGCGCGGGCGACTCGGTGGCGCTGATGCCGACGTTCCACCCGGCGTACCTGCTCCGCAACCCGGCGGAGAAGGCCAAGAGCTGGGCGGATCTGAAGCTGGTGATGGAACGGCTGGGGTGGCCGCTGCCGAAGAGGTGAGGTGTCGGCGCGCCGAAATCATTCATTGTTGCCGAAGAGGCTTGCTTCGATCACCCACGCGACCGGAACACATTGTTAATGCCGTTCATCCTCTGATGATTCGACTCGAGCATCGATGCGTTTTTCGATACTCCGAAGTTGCGCCTCGCGCGGGTCGGCGGGC
>CAYVVX010000739.1:1580-2287 GCA_964455315.1 uncultured Planctomycetales bacterium
ACGCTTCGCTTCCAGAAGTTGAACGAATACGTGTCGCCATTCGCAATCCGCGCGGTAACGAGGATCGAACTTCTGCTCCTCCTCCCACACCTCCTTGATCTGGTCCACCAGTTCAGACGGCACTCGGACTTTTACTTGAGTGGTTTTTCCAGCGGATACCTCGAATATGAATTCGCCGGCCTGACCACCAGTATCAGCCTTCCCGACAGACCACCACAGCTTGTGCTCAGAGGGATTTTTGAAGTCCGAATCATGCAATCCCGGAATATGACGAAAGGCATGGATGCGGGTGATTCGGAATCGTCCGATGGGGAAGTTTACCGGCCCCTCAATCGCCTTCGGATTGCCCAACAGGCAACCCCACCGTGTTTGGCGGACGCGCAAAAACTCATAGTGCCCCAGTGACGGTTCCAGATAGATGGGGTCAAGGAGGTACTCGTAACTGATTCCCGGCAGCATGCCGTGCAGGCTAGGGTCCGGACTGGCTATTGCGATGCCGACGTAGAACAGATACTCGTGATCGGGCAACTCCTCGTCGCCCTCCAGCTTCATCTCCAGCCGACCGTAGGCCTGCTCCGGCGGATAGGGCATGATGAACTCGCCGCTTCCGGGATACAGGGTTATCTTGTTTGTCAGCAAGTGGAATCCAGGCATCGAGTACGTGACTTCATAGCGACCAGGTTGGATAGGGCCAAAGCTCGCCACGC
>CAYVVX010000739.1:2297-2795 GCA_964455315.1 uncultured Planctomycetales bacterium
TCCGTGGTCGCGTCGAGCGACTCCTCGTCATTGTCGGGGAACGGCTTTCCTTTCAGGTGAATCCTGATCCCTTCCGCGGGTCTGCCACCTTCACCGCCCTTGAGGAGCTTGACTCGCCCTGTCGCCCAGTTCGAGAGCGCACTCGACTCCACCGCTACCGCCTGCGTCGCCGCCGGTGGTGCGGGCCGGCTGAGATTCTTCAACTGCTCGAGGATCTCCGCGTTGATCTTGTTCTGCTGCGCTGCCCACGGCATCACCACCGACGCGATCAGCACGGTGAGCACCAGCAGCGTCACCACCAGGAAGATGCGGTCTTTCATGATGCGCTCCTTCATGCCGGCCAGCCACAGTTTGCGGGCGATGGCCGCGGGGTTTCCGAATCGTTGCAGCACGTTGCGTCGGGCGGCGGTTTCGTCGGGCGTGCGGATCAACTCACGATTGAGAGCGCACGTCAGGTGATCGGCGAGCTCGTCGATGATGTCGCCGCGCAGGTCGCCC
>CAYVVX010000740.1:0-2784 GCA_964455315.1 uncultured Planctomycetales bacterium
GCGAATCCGCCTTCGCCGCCGTCGGCGTCCGCCCCGAGAACCGCCCCTACCGCCCCCACCTCACCGTCGGCCGGGTCCACGACGCCGGCCTGTCCCGCCGTGTCCGCGAAGCCGTCGCCGCCCGCGCCGACTTCGCCGCCGGCACCGTCCCGGTCCGCGAGTTCATCCTCTTCCAGTCGGACCTCACACCCAAGGGTAGCCGCTATACGGTTGTCGCCCGGGCAAAGCTGGGGGGCGGGGGAAGTGCTGGGTGCTGAGGACCAACGGGGAGAGCGGCAATGAATGGCCACACGCCTGGGGACCGGGGACCGACTCCTGACCATCGGCGACTCGTAACCGACAACCGGGCACCGGCGACTGGAGAATGGCGATGGGCAACGGACCATCGGCAACTTCCCCCGCGCCCTTCCGGCTGATCGCTGACGGCCAAAAGCTGACAGCCACCCCTCCCCCCGTTGCATCCCCGGTTCCCGGGCTCATAATACCCGCATGGCCAAATCAGCAGTGTTCTGGGACCGCGACGGCACCATCATCGACGACCCCGGCTACCTCAGCGAGCCGTCGCAGGTTCGCCTGCTGGACGGCGCGGCCGAGGCCCTCCGCCGGCTGGCCGGCGCCGGCTTCGAGAACGTCATCGCCACCAACCAGTCCGGCATCGCCCGCGGCAAGTTCGACGAAGCCACGCTGGAGAAGATCCACGACCGCCTCCGCCAGCTCCTGGCCGACGCCGGCGCCAGGGTCGACGCCATCTACCACTGCCCCTTCCTGGCCGGCGACGAGGCCGTCGTCGAGGCCTACCGCCGCGAGAGCGACCTGCGCAAGCCCGCCCCCGGCATGCTTCTCAAGGCATCTCAGGAGAGGGATATCGACCTGGCCGCGTCCTGGGCCGTCGGCGATCACCTGCGCGACGCCACCGCCGGCCGCCGGGCCGGCTGCCGCACCATCCTGGTCGCGCCCGCGTCCGACGCCTCCGCTCCGCGCCGCCACCCGGACGTCGACTTCGCCGTCTCCAGCCTCGACGAGGCCGTCGAGATCATCCTCCGCCACCAGCGCGTCGCCCGGCGTTCCGGCCCCGCCGGGGCGAACAGTGGCCCCGCGACCGCCGACGCTTCGGCCGCGATCCTGCAGGAAATCCTCACCTTCATGAAGACGGTCGACCGCCGGTCGCGCAGCGAGGATTTCTCGCTGTCCACCCTGGGCGGTGCGATCGTTCAGATTCTGGCTTTGGGAGGCCTGGTCTGGGGTATCTTCGGCTGGCTGCGCAACGAAAACGTGAGCGCCCCGCTGCTCATCGCCATCGTCCTGCAACTGATGGCGCTGACCCTGTTCACCCTGGCCAACCGCCGCGGCAAGGACTGACCCCGCTGCGTGTCTTACCCGCGCAGGACCAGCCCGATCACGCCGAAGGTCACCGCCGCCGCCGCCAGCACCACCGTCACCACGAACAGCATCGTGAACCGGCGGCTCTGCCGCGACACCAGCCTGGCCAGCATCTCATCCTGGGCGGCGATCTTCTCGTGCATCCGCGTCATCACCTCGGCCTGGGTGTTGCCGGACTGACCCAGCGTCGAGATGGCGCTGCCCAGCTTGTCCATGGTCTGCGACGCCATCACGCTCTGCTCGTTGGCCATCTCCAGCCGCCGCCCGATGCTGGTCATCGCGTCGCTCTGCAGCCGGGCCGTCCGGGGCAGGTCCCCCACCACCTCGGCCAGCTTCTGGGTTCCCTCGGTGGTCCGCTCGAGCTGCCTGGCGATCGACTCCAGGGTTCCGGCCTGCTGCCTGGCCACGCCGGGCAGATCGCTGACCGCCCGGGCCAGCTGCTCCATCGAGTTGCACATCCGCTCGCTGCGTTCGCCCTGCGTCGCCAGGTGCCGCTGCACGTCCTCGACCACCTGGGTGATCTTCTCGTAGCCTTCCTGCAGCTTGGCCAGGGTCGCGTCGCGCTTGGTCCACCGCGGGAGGGTCAGGCTCGACCGCTCCGGCGACGCCTCGTGATCCTCGCCGTCCACCGGCTCCAGCAACAGCCCGTCCTCCCCCACCGGCGGAAGCTGCGTCACCGTATGCCCGTTGGTCGGCCGCTTGCGAAACGACTCACCGATCCGCGACCAGAAGGAGTGGTTCTTCGTGGACATGTCCTGCATCCTCCGTGACAAAAACGCCGGCGACATCCTACCTGCCGGCACAGGTGCTCGAGGTGTATCCCAACCCGCTGTGACTCAGGATCCAACCCGCGAGGTCGACCCTGCCGAATCTACCTCATTCATCGCCCCAAAGCCAGCCTTTTCTCCACATCTTCCGGTCCTCTCCAGCCACGGTTACAATCCTTGCACGAAGGGACGCATCCGCGTTCCCCGAGGGTGCGCGGCAACTTCATTGCCGCACGAGACGTAGGCGCGAAACGCGTTCGTGCGGGAATGAATTCCCGCACTCCTGGCAACTGGAAACCGGCAAACTGCCTGCCGCCGACTGTGTACTGTTTACTTCTTCCGGAGTTCCCCCACCATGCCCGACTACTTCCCGACGATCAGGAAGATCCGCTTCGAAGGCTCCGACTCGAAGAACCCCCTGGCCTTCAAGCACTACAACGCGAAGGAGAAGGTGCTCGGCAAGACCATGGCCGACCACCTCCGCTTCGCCGTCTGCTACTGGCACACCTTCAAGGGCACCGGCTCCGACCCGTTCGGGCCCGGCACCATCCTCCGCGAGTACAACAACAGCGCTGACCCGATGAAGGTCGCCGAGGACACCCTCCGCTTCGCCTTCGAGTTCTTCACCAAGCTGGGC
>CAYVVX010000741.1:0-1333 GCA_964455315.1 uncultured Planctomycetales bacterium
GAGATCGGGCAGGGCCGCTACGACCGCTCCATCGACATCTACGCCCTGGGGGTGGTGCTCTTCGAGATGCTCACCGGGCAGGTGCCCTTCTTCGGGGCCAGCCACGGCGAGATCCTCATGAAGCATCTCACCGCCGAGCCGGCTTTGGAGGAGGTCGAGGAGCCCTTCCGCACGGTCATCCGCAAGGCCTTGTGCAAGGATCCGGCCGAGCGCTACGCCAGCGTCCAGGACATGGTCGAGGCCGTCTTCGGCGCCGAGCACATCCAGCAGAGCGTGTCCCACTTTTCACCGGACAGCCTGACCCTGGTCGCCGGCAAGGCGGCCGGGC
This sequence comes from uncultured Planctomycetales bacterium, assembly GCA_964455315.1. Classification (GTDB taxonomy): domain Bacteria; phylum Planctomycetota; class Phycisphaerae; order UBA1845; family PWPN01; genus CAYVVX01. The sequence continues at coordinate 329 of CAYVVX010000741.1, forward strand.
GCATCGCCGTCGCCGGCACCGGCTCGTCGGGCGAGCACGCCGGCGGATACGCGGCGACACCGCGGATCGAAGCCCCCACGCCTCCGCCGGGCCGGCAAACAGGCGAGTCCGCCGGGGACTACGAACGCCGCATGCACGACTATGGCGAACGCATGGGCCGCTGGGGACAGGAATACGGCGAGCGAATGGGCCGCTGGGGGCAGGAGTTCGGCCAGCGCATGCAGCGTGAGGCGGAGCAGGTCAAGCATCGGGTGACTGAGGCCCTGGGTGGCCCGGCAGGAGGCCCGTCGGCCGCGCGTCAGCCCGCGCCAGCCGGTCCCGACGTACTTTCGCGCCGCCAGCGCGGCCGGCTGGCCATCATCGCCTGCCTGTCGATGGCGGGAGGCGCCGGCCTGCTGAGTGCCATGGAACACGGCACCTCGCCGATGGCAATGTTCGCCGCGGCGTGCGTCCTGATGATCGGCGCGGTGAAAGGGGCGGAGTTCATTCAGCGACGCGGGTATCGACTGGATGATCCGCGGCTGGGGCATATGGTGGCCGCCCGCTTCATGGTGTTCTTCATCACCGTGCTCACGGTCTTCGCCGTGGGCGCATTGATCGTCATGTCCGGAGCTGACCGACCGATTCGCAACCTGACCGAGACCCTGTCGGCCGCCATCCTGGCGGTTCCATTTCTTGCCTGGAGGCGGATGACCACGCCGCAACGCCCAAAGCCGGTTTCTCCGAGTGCCGTACTCTGGGCCATCGGTGTTGCCTTCATCATCGCGCTGATGTTGGACGGCAATCCGGTCATCGCCGCCACGATGGCGGCCGGTGTGGCCCTGACGGCACAGACGCTGTTCTCCTGGCATCCCGGCGCGGACGCTTCGGTGGTCACTGTGGGGGCGGGCGGCACCGGCGCACCATGGGCAGCCGACCAGGCGGCCCACGATGTTCCCAACGCCCAGGCTCACCAGGACCGGCGACACGCCGCGGCCTACGAGCGGCTCTACCCTTATGGTCAGC
>CAYVVX010000741.1:1343-2770 GCA_964455315.1 uncultured Planctomycetales bacterium
TCTCCCGAACACGCTCCGCCCCGCGCCCGCCGCGCTGCGCCTGCTCAGCCTGTTCGGCTTTGTCATCTTCACCAGCATTGGCCTGATCACGCTGATCTGGGCGGGAATGACCAGCCGAATGGACGATGAGACCTTCGCCGGCGCCCTGTCCGCCGGTATCTCCGGCATCGGCCTGGGCCTGTTCGCGCTCAACAAGGCCCTGAAGACGCGGATGAGGAGCTGGTGGAGCAGCGTGCTCAAGCCGTTGATCCTGCTGGTGCTGGCTTTCACGGCCATGACCTCGATGATCGTGCTGGGCAACGTGAATCGGCTCGGCGACGAGGAGATGCTCATCGGCGTGTCCTTCATCGTCGTGCCGCTGATGCTGCTCATCGTCACCGCCTGCGTGCCCAACCGTCTGGTGGTCGAAGCCTTCGGCGGCGCCGTCGCCAGGGTGCGGCCGGATCCGCACCTGGTGCGCGCGGGCGTGTCCCACAAGTATCGCGGCGTCGCCACCGCGCTGCTGTCCATTGGCTTCATCCCCGGATTCCCGATCGCCGGTCTGCACCGGTTCTATGTGGGCAAGCCGTTCACCGGCCTGATCTGGTTCTTCACCGGAGGCTTCTTCTACATCGGGACCATCTTCGACCTGGTCATGCTGCTCACCGGGCAGTTCACCGACGACAATGACCGCCCACTGCTCACCTGGTGGAACAGCAGCCCACCGCCTCCGCGAGCGGAGGTCAACCCCGCCGGTGCCGCTGTCGCCGGCGACCCGATGCGGCACGCCGCCGCCGGTCCGGGCCCCGACCGGCAGGAAGCAGAGGTGCCCTGGAGCCCCGCGCCGGCCGCTCCCCCGTTCGAGCCGGCAGCCATGCGGTCACCGGGGATGCGGCCCGGCAGCAGCCCGTCTGTCAGCGTGTCTTCCTATGCCGCCAACGCGGCCAGTTGGAGCATCTCGTTCATGGGTGTGCTCCTGCTTATCCTGGCGATAGCCGTGGGGCTCAGCGCGGCCTGCGGGCTGCCGCACCTGATCGGCGCGGGCATGCTGGGCCTGGACCTGCCCCGCGAGCTGGATCAGAACCTGGGCACCACCGACTGGCCGCGGATGCTCACCCAACTGGGCATGGTGGTCACGGTGGTGCTGATGCTGCTGGCCGCCAGTGGCCTGATGATCGGGCGGCGCTCCAGCGGCGGGCTGCACATGGTCCGGGCCGCGGCCGGCGTTGCGGGGATCCTGGCGTCGCTGGCCATGCTTAGAGAGGCCTTCTGGCGGGTCAACTGGTACGAAATCGGTCGACTGCGGATTTCGGGGCACGACGGGCCCGCCACCGCGCTCGACCGCGTGGTCAACAACACGACGAGCGAACCGGCGGCGGTAGCCGCGGGGCTGGGTCGGGGGGGGGAAACCAACCAGGGCGGGCCCGGGCAACGCAAACCCCAAAAGG
>CAYVVX010000742.1:0-2765 GCA_964455315.1 uncultured Planctomycetales bacterium
TTCGCCGATCCCAAGGACTCCATCGGCACCAGCGACTGGAGCGATCCCCGGGCCCGGGTGACCCTGGTGCAGGAGGGCAAGCTGGACCCGGTCACGGTGCTGGTGGGACAGCCCAGTTCCAGCGGCAAGATGGTCTACGTGCGTAACGCCTCGGAGGAAGGCGCTGCCATCGTCCACGAAGAGGAGATTCAGCAGCTTCTTCAGCCGCCGGTTTCCTACGGCAACCGCACGGTGTTGGAGTTTCCGCAGGATCGCGCCCGCATGGTGGAGATCGACCGTGCCCAGGGCCCGGACCTGACCCTGTCGCGTGAGAGCGGCACGGCGCCCTGGCGGATGACCGCCCCGGTCGAAGCGGCCGCGGATGCCACTGCGGTGCGGAACCTGCTCCAGGATCTCGCGTCGCTGCGGGCCAAGCGGGTCGTCGCCGTGGGCGCCGGCTCCGAGTACGGCCTTGACCAGCCCCAGGTGACGCTGGCGGTGCACGTGGCCCCGCTGACCGCGGACGGGAACACCGCCGTAGTTGGCGAGGGACAGAAGGAGATCAAGATCGACCTCGGGTCGATGAAGAAGGATGGCGATTCCGACCAGGTGTCGGAGCCGGAGCCCGCGCCGACCGGTGACGCTCCGGCCAGCGCCCCGGCTTCCGCGCCGACCGTGAAGGACCCGCGGAAGCCCGCCTACACCAACGAGGAACTGCTCGAATACCAGAGGTCGCTCGGCGACAAGGAAAACCCGCTGATGACCGAGCTGCTGGAGAAGCTGGTCGCCGAAGAGAAGGCCGCCGCCGCGAGCCGGCCGGCCGCACAGGAAGGTGAGGCGACGCAACCCGCTGCTGAGCCGTCGGGCGGGGCGGCGCTGCCGGCGGCGATGGTGATGTCCGCGGTGCTGGCGGCTGACGAAGAGGCCGCCCCGAATAACGCGACGGCCCCCGCCGCAGACGACGCCGCATCTGCCGGGGACGCTTCGCCGGCCGAGCCAGCGTCCACGCAGCCGCAGGTGCTGCGCCTGATGCTGACCCGCAAGGACGGCGTGGTGTACGCCATGCGCGAGGGCAGCGATCTGATCTATGAACTGGACGCCAAGGTGTACGACGATGCCGTCGCCGAGATGCATGACCGGCAGGTGGCCAAGTTCGAGGTGGCCAGCGTGACCGAGATCGCGTTCGGCTCTGACAGCCAGGGCGTCACGCTTCGCAAGTCGGGCGACACCTGGAAGGCGGTTCAGGATCCGCTGCTGCCCATCGACACCACCAAGGTCACCGAGGCCCTCAACACCTTCGCCGATCTGAAGACCGATCACTTCGTCGCCTACCAGGCCGATGATCTCGCCGCGTTCGGACTGGCCGATGACGCGGCCGGCGGGCGGGTGGTGGTCAGCCTGCTGGACGGCGGCAAGATCGACCTGCGCGTGGCCGCGACCGGGCCGGAGGCCGATGCGGACAAGTCCCGCTACGCGGTTCGGGCGGGGCAGCCGGGCGTCTTCCTGCTCAAGCCGGACCAGGCCGACAAGCTCCAGCGGACGCTGGAGGACTTCGAGAAGAAGGCCGGCGGCTCGGCTCCGATGCCGGCGGCGGGCCCCGGCGGGGGTGGCAACTTCGACTTCGGTTCCCCCTGAGGTCGTGAGGGTTGCCCCGGCGTGGAAGCCTGAACCGATCCGGAATTCCGAATGACCGCCGATGACGCCCATGCCCGGTTCACCGTCCTGTTTGCCGGGACGGTGCAGGGGGTCGGCTTCCGCTGGACCGCCCGGCGGACGGCCGCGGGATTCGAGGTGACCGGCTACGTTCGGAACCTGCCCGACGGGCGGGTGGAACTGGTGGCTGAGGGGCGCCGGAGCGAACTGGAGCGGTTTCTGGACGCCCTGGAGGCCGCCATGAGCGGGTACGTCCGCGATCGGACCCGGTCGGAGAGCCCCGGCACCGGCGAATTCGCTGGTTTCGACATCCGGCACTGATTCCTGGCGGCCTTGCGTCCCGGCGGAGGTCTGCTACAATACCCCGTTTTCAGCGATTCCAGAGCTTTCAGACAGGCGGCAGTTATGCCCAAGCAGAAGACACACAAGGGTTTGGCCAAACGAGTCAAGGTCACGGGCCGGCGGAAGGTGAAGCGCAGCCAGTCCTTCACCGGGCACCTGCTCAGCTCGCGTCCGTCCAAGCGGCGGCGGCGGCTGCGTCAGTCGACGATCATGAGCAAGGCGGACACCAGGCGATCGCTCGCGGCCCTGGGCAAATAACCGAAGACGGAAACGTGACCGGCTCGCGGGCTGACCCCCGGGCCGTTCGCAGGAGATTCTTTCGATGCCACGCGCGAAACCAGGTTCATCCGCGACACGCAAGCGCAGTCGCCTGCGCAATCGGGCCAAGGGCTATTTCCTCGGCCGCAGCAAGCTTCGCCGTACGATGGCCCATGCGGTCGTCCGGGCCGAGGTCTACGCCTACCGCGACCGCCGCCAGGTCAAGCGGAATTATCGGGCCCTGTGGATCACCCGCGTCACCGCGGCGTGCCGGGCCCGGTCGATCAGCTACTCGCGGTTCATGGCCGGTCTGCGGCTGGCGTCGATAGCGCTCAACCGCAAGATGCTCAGCGAGCTGGCCATCCACGATCCCGCGGCGTTCGACAAGCTGGTCGAGACCGCCCGCCAGCACTCGACCTCTGCTGCGGCATAACGCCCCGGCCGGATTCCAGATGAAACCCACGAGGCCGTGCGAGCAACGCTCGCCGCGGCCTCTTTGTTGCGCGAGGGTGGATTCAGGAATTCACCACAAC
>CAYVVX010000743.1:0-2758 GCA_964455315.1 uncultured Planctomycetales bacterium
GTCCGAGCCGATCGCACCGTTCCAGGCGCCGGCACTGGAAGGAATCGCCGGCTCCTTCCGGGCGGCCTACCTGACGGCGGTATCTCCGGGTCAGGTCGCCGCGGTGCTCTGCTGGGTGGAGGCCACCGATCCGGCCAGGCCGTTTTTCAACGAAGCCACCGAGGGATTGCTGGACACACGGATCCTGCTGTCCGGCTCCTCCGACGGCGGGGCGACGTGGTCGGCACCGCGACCGATTGATACTTCACCTTTCCATTGCCCGACCCCCATTACCGGTCCGCTCCTGGTGCTGCCCGACGGCAGGTGGCTCTGCCAGTTCGAGTTGAACAAGCCCTATGATGACACCACGCCGTGGTCGCATCGCTCGATTCTGCTGGTGTCGAAAGACGCTGGCGGCAGGTGGGACGATCACCTGGTGGTCAGCTCCGATCCGCGCGATCGCGTCTTCTATTGGGATCAGCGCCCGTCGGTTCTGCCCGATGGGACCATGCTCGATCTCTTCTGGACATTCGACCGGGAGTCCGCTTCGTACCTGAACATTCACGGTCGGCGCTCGGCGGATGGTCGCTCGTGGTCGGGAATGTGGGATACGGGCGTTCCGGGGCAACCGGCCAATCCCGTCGGCCTCCATGACGGCACCCTCTGCCTGGTGTACGTGGATCGCACATCGGCCCCGGCGATCAAGTCGCGACTGAGCACCGACGGCGGGCGGACCTGGCCGGCGGACAGCGAGAGCGTCATTCACGGTTCGGCGTCCAGCCAGACCCGCGACAAGCGCGACATGCAGGATGCCTGGAAGGAGATGAGCAGGTTCTCCCTGGGTCTGCCCGCGACGGCGTCGCTGCCGAATGACGAAGTTCTGGTGGTCTACTACGCCGGCGAAACGACGGATCGGACGGCCATCCACTGGGCCCGACTGAAGCCTCATCGCGACGCGGAGGAGTCGTCCACGGAGGGAGATCGAGGCATGCCGACGGAGGCACCGGCCTGATGAGTGCCTCACCCTCAGTGATGCTGGCCTGGGGCGACCTTCTTGCGGCGGTGCCCGCCACCGCGCGGCTGCAAGCCGCCGACTGGCTGGTCATCGCCGCTTACGCGGCCGGCCTGCTCGCGGTCGGCTACGGGTACTCGCGTCGCAACCGCAACTCCGACGATTACCTGCTCGGCGGTCGGAAGATGGGCTCGTTCGGCATCGGCTTGTCCATGTTTGCGACCCTGATCAGCACGCTCTCCTACCTGGGCATGCCCGGCGAAATGATCGCCAACGGACCCGGCTACCTGGCCTTCATGGCCGCACTGCCGATCATCTTCGTGGTGGTCGGCTTCGGACTCATCCCCTTCCTGATGCGGCTGCCGGTGACCAGCGCCTACGAGATTCTGGAGACGCGCCTCGGGCCCAACATCCGGTTGGCCGGAACGACCATCTTCCTGCTCACCCGCTTCGCCTGGATGGCTTTGGTGATCTACATGACCGCGTCCAAGGTGATCGTGGTCGTGCTGGGCTGGGGTCAGGAGGCGACGCCGTATGTGTGTGCGGCCATTGGCCTGCTGACCGTGGCCTACACCGCGATGGGAGGGATCCGCGCCGTGGTGACCGCCGACGTCATCCAGTCGTTCATCCTTTTCGGCGGTGCGATCGTCGCCCTCACGATGATCACCGTCCGACTGGGCGGCTTCGACGCCTGGTGGCCGGCCTCCTGGGATCCCGCCTGGCAGAGCCAGCCACTTTTCTCACTCGATCCACATGTGCGCATCACCATCGTCGGCATCATCATTCACAACACCCTGTTCTGGGTGTTCACGGCCGGCTCCGATCAAATGATGATTCAGCGCTACCTGGCCACGCGCGACGCGGCCGCGGCCAGGAAGGCATTTCTGTACAACAACATCGCGGAGACCGTGGTCACCCTGGTGCTGGCCATGCTCGGCTTTGCCCTGCTCGCGTACTACCGGGCCCGGCCGGCGGCGGGCGTCGGCGCCGACAGTTTCTTTCCCCAGTTCATTGTCTCCGGCCTGCCGGCGGGCCTCTCGGGGCTGATCATCGCCGGGCTGCTGGCGGCGGCCATGTCCAGCCTGTCCTCGGGCATCAACTCCTCTGCCACGGTGATCGTGGTGGATTTCGTCCGGCGGTTCGGGCGGCGTCGCGACAAGCGGCAGGAGATGCAGCTTTCACGGGTGATGAGCGTCGTGGTCGGCGCGCTGGCCGTGGCGGTGAGCCTGGTGGTCGGCCGGGTGCCCGGGAACATCATTGACGTGACCAACAAGACCAACAACCTGTTCCTGCCGCCGATGTTCGGCCTGTTCTTCATGGCCCTATTCGTGCGGTTCGCTACGCCCTCAGGTGCCGGCTGCGGAGCGGTCGCGGGGCTGCTAGCGGCGTTCCTGATCGCCTATTGGGACGTGCTCACCGGCAGCGAGCCGGTCACCTTCACCTGGATCTTTCCCCTGGCGTTCGCGGCCCATCTCGTGGTCGGCTGCCTGGTGAGCCTGGTGACGCCTGCAAAGAGGGCGGCAAGTGCGGTGCCCGCGCTGCGGACCATCGAGGTGGGGACGCGGTCAGATTCAGGATTCTGAGCCGAGCCGCGGTGTACAATGGAGCCATGATCGGCTGGATGTCAGGGTTGGAACGAGCACCGGATCCTGGAAACACGAACAGGGCGCGAGATGACTGAGCACTGGACATGGCATCAGGTGGACGAGGCGGCGGCGGCAGATCTGCGCGCGTGGCTGCCCGAACGTACCTTTGACATCCACGCCC
>CAYVVX010000744.1:0-2746 GCA_964455315.1 uncultured Planctomycetales bacterium
TCCGCTGTTCTGTAGCGGCCGGCCCCCGTGCCGGCCGTCCGATGGGAGGACACGAGATGAACAAGTGCGGCCGAATCGGATTCGTGTCGGCGGTGGGTGCGCTCGCACTGGCCTGCGCGCTGGCGGCGTCGGACGATGAGCCATCGGCGCTGGCGGCGCTGCCCGCGCCGGCGGCAGCGCCCGCTGTGGCGACCACTCAGCCTGCGGCCTCATCAGATGCCTCCGATGCGAAGAGGTCCGCACGGCGGTACACCTACACGCCGCGGGTCTACCCGGTGGACGAGCGCGGGTTCTCGCCGGTGGACAGGCACCTGGCCAAAGCCTACGGGCGCGAGGAGATCATCGAGGACGACGACGAGGGCTCGCTCAACCCCTACGTGATGCGGGTGATCGCGGCGTACCCGCTGGACGGCAGCTATCCGTACCACTGCGGCTGGGATCCGCGCGAGTATGACCTCTACAACGGCGTGACCCAGGACCTGTGGTTCAAGGGCATGGTGGTGGCCAAGGCCTATCCCGACGGATCGCGGTGCAGCTACTGCTGCGGGTACACCTTCGAGGTCTTCGTGCGGGCCATGAAGTTGCGCAACGTCCAGAAGGGCCTCGAGCCGGACGACTTCAACGGGATGACGTTCAACGACCTCTTCAACATGCTGCAGATCTGGTACATCGAGGGCAAAGGCGACTGCGAGCGGCGGGCCATCGTCGGGTACGGCCTGGGTCATGCCATCGAGGACTTCGAGGACGCCCGGCCCGGCGACTTCCTCAGCTACAGCACCACGCCGCCCGGCGGGCATTCGGTGGTGTTCATCGACTGGATCCGCCAGGGCGACGACCCGCAGGGAAAGATCATCGGGTTGAAATACTTCTCGTCGAACCTGTCGGGAAGCAAGGGCGTCGGCTACGGCCAGGGGCTGTTCAGCGATGCGCGGCCGGGCGGCAAGGGGCTGCTGCGCAAGTCGCTGCGCATCGCCCGCGTGGGCTCGATCGACGCGTACCAGCCGTTCGACCGGCTGAAGATCCCGGCCCGCAACGCCTACCTGCCCACGCAGCCGCAGCGCGTGGTGTACGTGACCACCTGCCCGGCGGAATGAGCAGGTCGCCGGTTGCCTTCAGGAGATGGTGAGAAGAGGGGATTGCGCGCAGATCACGCAGATGGACGCAGATGGAAGAGAAGACCAATGCATTCTTATCCGCGTCCATCTGCGTGATCTGCGGGCAGAATCTTCCTGGATGCGTCGACACTGAATCCGACATCAGGGACCCTGGGCCATGACCTCTTCGGCCGCTGGGAAACCGCGATCGTTCAAATGGCTGGTCTGGCTGGCCGGCGTCACCCTGCTGCTGGTCTTCTGCGTGGGGCCGGTGTCCTGGGGGTTGTGGCGGTGGCGTACGTCGCCGGGATTCACGCAGCACTCCCGGTGGGAGATCGGGCGGCTGAAGTTGAACTCGACGGAGCCCCAGGAACTCCCCTTCGTGTATCAGCCCGGAGTCAATGAACTCGACGGTATTGTCTCATTGGAGTTTCGCGGGTGGCCGCTGGACAACCATGACCGGGATCCTCCGGCACTTGAATTCACGATGAGCGTCAGGGACGCCGAAAACACGGTCTGCGACCTGAAGATGGAGACCGGCACCGGATGGTGCAACTGGCATAAACCTAATGCCGGGCGGGTGGTCTTTCATGAATTCCCGAGAGGTGCGCTGGTCCCCGGCGGAAGATACGTCATCGAGATCATCATGGCCGAGCCGGTGGAGGTCCCGGAGGACGTGGAGGTCGTGCTTCACGGCTCGTGGCTCTGGCGGGGGACGCCTGACCATCTGTATCCTTGAGTTTGGATTGTGGCAGGATCATTCCTGCGCCCCTTTGGAGTTCCATGCGACGTGGAGCATCTGGAGTTCGTAGGCACGAGACGGTGGAGCAGACCATGAGCGCAGTGACCATCTATCACAACCCGCGCTGCGGCAAGAGCCGGGCGGCGTTGAAGCTGATCGAAGAGGCCGGCATCGAGCCGAAGGTGGTGCGCTACCTGGAGGAGCCGCCGGACGCGGCCACGCTGGGCAGGCTGCTCAAGCTGCTGGGCATGAAGCCGATCGAGCTGATCCGCACCGGCGAGCCGGTCGCAAAGGAGCTGGACATCGGCAAGAGGCCGTACACGGACAAGCAGCTCATCGACCTGATGGCGAAGCACCCCATCCTGATCGAACGGCCCATCGTCGTTTGTGGAAGCAGGGCGGTGCTGGGCAGACCCCCGGAGCGGGTCAAGGAACTGCTGTAACTCGCATCCTTTTCCGGGCTGACGCGCCCGGTTCACCGATCACACCTCAGGTGAAGCCGTCACACGCCCTCTCGTAGCACGCCCTTTCTCAATTCTCCATTCTCAATTCCCACCTGTCCGACCCTCGGTTGACGCAACATTGCGTTTCACCCATCCCCATCGCCGCAGAATCGGGGAACGTTTCCTGACCGGGATGAAACGCGCGTCGATCCCAGCTTCAGCGGAACTCCATGAACGTTCCCTTCGCAAGGAGGTTTTTCGCCCATGTTCAGTTCGCCGTTCACCCCCGACACCACGCCGGCTCACCCCGCGCCATCGCCTTTCCTGCGTCCACCCTTCGCAATCGGCGCATTTTTTTTTGCACGATCGAACCCAAGGAATCCGCGTTTTCGCATCCAAAAACGCGGTTCGCGTGGCTTCGTTGTGCGTCACGCAAAGGTTCAGAGGACCAGCGGATGAGAGATCCG
>CAYVVX010000745.1:0-2746 GCA_964455315.1 uncultured Planctomycetales bacterium
GCCGCCGCCATCGGCGGTGTACAGGCGACCGCTGGCGGGATCGCGGCGGGCACTGCGTCCTGCCCCTGCGCAGGCCTGCCGGTGAGCAGCACCAAACCCAGCAGGGCAAGCAGGGGGAATCGCTTCATCGAAGTCTCTCCGGTTTCACCGCGCCGGGCGCGAAGACTGTCCCCTTTTCATCACGATGATTCCCGAACGGTGGTGCGCCGACAACTCGACCTCGAGGTCGGTGGACATGAGCGATCGCGGATCAGCTGAGCCAGCCGGCCAGCTCCGGGGCGAAGTAGGTGATGATGATGTCGGCACCTGCCCGGGCCATGGCGGTGGTGGACTCGAGGACGGCGCCTTTCTCGTCGAGCCAGCCATTGGCGGCCGCGGCCTTGATCGTCGAGTACTCCCCGCTGACGTGGTACGCGGCGGTCGGCATGCCGAACTCGTGCTTCACGCGGTAGATGATGTCCAGGTAATTGAGCGCGGGCTTGACCATGACGATGTCGGCACCCTGGGCGATGTCCTCGGACACCTCGCGAAGGGCTTCATCGCCGTTGGCGAAGTCCATCTGGTAGCCGCGGCGGTCGCCGAACTGCGGCGGCGACTCGGCCGCGTCGCGGAATGGCCCGTAGTAGCTGCTGGCATACTTGGCGGCGTAGGACATGATCGGCAGATCCGCGAAGTCGGCTTCGTCGAGCCCTTCACGAATCGCGGCCACGCGCCCGTCCATCATGTCCGACGGCGCGATGATGTCGGCGCCGGCCCGGGCATGCGAAAGCGCTTCTTTCACCAGCAGCGGCAGGGTCAGATCATTGTCCACCTCGCGCCGTCCGCGCCGCTCGACGACCACGCCGCAATGCCCGTGGTTGGTATACTCGCACAGGCAGACGTCGGTGATGACGATGAGGTCGGGCAGGGCCTGCTTGATCTCCCGCACGGCCTGCTGGACGACGCCGTGATCGTCATACGCGCCGGTTCCCTGGGCGTCCTTGTGATCGGGGATGCCGAAGAGCAGGACCGCGGGAATGCCCGCTCCGGCCGCGGCGCGGGAAGCTTCCACGGCGGTGTCCACGGAGAACTGGAACTGGCCGGGCATGGATTTGATCGGCTGACGTACCGACGTGCCGCCGCGGACGAAGAGCGGATAGACAAGCTGGTCGACGGAGAGGCGGGTTTCGCGGACCATTCGCCGGAGGGTGGGATGGGCCCGCAGTCGCCGATGCCGTTGCCAGAGGGTGGTCATGGGTTGCTCCGGGAAGACTTCGTTTCGAACGGTTGCAGGCCTCTTCAGGGAGAGCCGGGATGGGCCGGACTCCCGCCGGGTCATAGTCAGCGAAGGCCCGACCAAATGACCAGGATGAGTGCGATCAACACCGCGATCATCACCGGCCAGAACCAGCCCTGCGAGCGGGCGGCGGCCGTCGAGCTCCCGGCGTCATCCAGGTAGATCCCGCACTGCCGGCACTTCGGCCAGGCCTCGTAGACTGTGGAGCCACAGTTGGGGCATGACCGGCTGTACTCGTCATCTTCGCGATCCTCCGCGTCGAGCAGGTCGCGGTCGTGATCGCCGGGCCCGTCCAGGTCATCATCGTCGAAGGCGTGCATGAGGATTCCGTCGTGGCGACCTCCAGCGGCACGCGAAGCAGGCCCGGCCGAACTGATTCGCCGATCTGACATCACAAACCCGAGGTTCAAGACCCGGGCGGCCGACAGGCTCTGCATCAGTCCGCCCGCATGGGGGGGAGGATAACCCCGGAATCAGTCCTTGTCAGCACTGACCTGGCCGGCGCTGATGCGGAAGGCGAGTTGTTCCAGGTGCACCGCCAGGTCCACCGATGCCAGCGAGACGCCCGCGGGCACGATCAGGGAAGCCGGCGCGAAGTTGAGAATACCCTTGATCCCGGCGGCGACCAGGTCGTCGGCCACCGGCTGGGCGGTCTCCGCGGGAACGGCGAGGATGCCCAGCAGGATCTCGCGCTCGGCCACGATCTCGCCGAGGCGATCCATGGCCTGAATCGGCAGCCCCGGCACCGAGCCGATGCGCTGGCCGACCTTGCGGGCATCGCTGTCAAACACGGCCACGATCTGGAAGCCCTTACGGGAGAAGCCGCGGTAGCTGAGCAGGGCGGCGCCGAGGTTGCCGGCCCCCACCAGCAGGGCGTTCCAGGTGCGGTCGGTACCCAGGATGCAGCGGATACGGGCGATGAGCTCATCCACCCGATAGCCGATGCCGGGATGCCCGAACTGTCCGAAATAGGCGAGATCCTTGCGCACCTGGGCGTCGGTGAGCCCCAGGGCGTCGCCGAGTTGCTTGCTCGATACCGTCTGGCGGTCGTGCCGTAAGGACCGCTCCAGTTCACGCAGGTACAGGCTGAGTCGACGAACCGCGGGCGCGGGCACGTCTTCGGGCTTGAAGCTGCTGCGAGGTTCGTCCGGTCGTGGTGATGGATCATCTTCAGCCATGCCAGAGCCAATAGTACAAAGGTACAAAGTCGCAGGTCAAGTGAAATCCGTACCTTCGGTGCCTAACCCATTGAGAAGGCAGACTTTGTTTTCAAAGTGCCCGGCTTGACATCCTGCGGGGACACCGCTAGGGTTTGTCAGCTTCGTGGACGTGGTCCAGGACGATCGTGCCGATCACCGCCGGGCGCGGAAGTGTCCGGTGTCGTGTCGCGGGCTCGCCAACCTGCCGTCCGGCCCCCTTTTTTGAGGGGCCACAAGGTTTTCACCCTCCGAGACAGTCGAGGCAGCCGTA
>CAYVVX010000746.1:0-228 GCA_964455315.1 uncultured Planctomycetales bacterium
TGGTCTGACCGGCTGTGGTTTTGGGGTTTGCGGCATATTCGGGTACGGTGGGCCGGAATATGGCCAAGCTGATCATGGTTTCCAATCGGCTGCCCGTCGTGTTCCGTGCCGATGGTACGGCGACGCGAACAGCTGGCGGGCTGGTGTCCGCCCTTCGAGGTGCAGACCCGGACTGCGAGCAGCTCTGGGCAGGCTGGACGGGTGCTGCCGTAGAAGACCTGGAAGACC
>CAYVVX010000746.1:238-2745 GCA_964455315.1 uncultured Planctomycetales bacterium
TTTGTCCCCGTATTCCTGAACAGGGATGATGTCGCTGGCTTCTACGATGGATATGCGAATGCCACCCTGTGGCCGCTGCTGCATTACATGGTCGAGCGGGCCACGTTTTCGAAAGATTGGTGGGATGCCTACCAGCGAGTCAACCGCAAGTTTGGCGACGCGATCATGGAAGTCGCCGAAGAGGGTGACCTGGTCTGGATTCACGACTACCATCTGTTTCTGCTTCCGGCGATGCTTCGGGGTCAGCAGAAGGGTCTGCGCGTCGGTTTCTTCCTGCACACGCCGTTCTGCACCAGCGAGATCTTTCGGGCGCTGCCTGAGCGGTTGCCGCTACTCGAGGGTGTCCTCGGTGCGGATGTGATCGGCTTTCACACCTATAACTACCTCCGCCACTTCCGCTCATCGCTGCTGCGGGTGATCGGTCTCGAGACCGAGACCGAAGGCATGTGGCACAACGGCCGGGAGATCCGCCTGGGCGTCTATCCGATCGGCCACGATCACGCCGGTTTTGACCATGCCATGCGTCGCACCGACTTTCCGGAAATCCTGGCCCGACACAGGGCGGATCTCGGCGGCAAGCGTCTGATCCTCAATGTAGAGCGCCTCGACTATACAAAGGGATTGCCGGAGAAGCTGGCAGCCATGCGCAAGTTCCTTGAGCAGAACCCCGACAAGCGCGCCGACGTCCTCTTCGTGCTCATCGCGGTGCCGTCCCGTCAGGGTGTGCAGGAGTACGACGCACTGACAGAGCAAGTCCAGCGCGAGGTCGGGGCAATAAACGGCGAGTTCGGCAGGATGGGTCATGCTCCGGTCCAGCTCCTCCACAGGAGTTTTCCACTTGTGGATCTTGCTGCCTTCTATGCGCTTGCCGAGGTGTGCCTGGTAACCCCGTTGCGAGACGGCATGAACCTCGTCGCCAAGGAGTTCGTGGACTGTCAGCACGAGGAACTGGCGGTTCGGCCGGGGGTCCTGATCCTGAGCGAATTTGCAGGTGCTGCACAGGAGTTGTCGCATGCCTTGCAGGTGAACCCCCACGATGTCGACGATGTGGTGGCCGCCATAGGCCGGGCGCTGGAAATGCCCGACGACGAACGTCGCCTGCGCATCGGCATGATGCAGGAGCGTCTGCGAAAGCAGGATTGCAGCGCCTGGGCGCGCCGGTTCCTGCGTGAGCTTGGTGAGGTGCCCGCGCGGAACGAGCGAGTGCCGGTCATGGAGTTGAAACCACTGGCGGCAATGCTGGCGGCACAGGTGCACGCCGGACAAGAGCTGGGCCTGTTCCTCGACTATGACGGTACGCTTCGGGGCTTCGTCGATATTCCCGATGATGCCGTGCCGGATGCCGAGCTCCGGCCGCTGCTGGCCGACCTTGCCAGCTGCGACCGCGTATTCGTTACCGTTGTCAGCGGTCGGACACCTGGTTTTCTCGAGCAGCATCTCGGTGGGCTTGGCGTTACGCTCGTTGCCGAGCATGGCTATCAGTGGCTGGATGGTGGCAGCGGTGAGTGGGCGCTGTTCAATGCCGTGAGCAATGAGTGGAAGAGTGCGGTCCGCGACCACCTGGAGCAGGCCTCGCTGCTGACGCCGGGTACGCACGTCGAGGAAAAGCAATCTGCCCTCGTCTGGCACTATCGTCAGGCTGACCCCGAGTTCGGGCTCTGGCGGGCCAGGGGACTGATGCACGAGCTGACAGCTCTGGCTGCCAATTTGCCGGTGGTGGTCCACCACGGCCAGAAGATCGTCGAAGTATCGAGCCTCCTGGTCAGCAAGGGCGCGGCAGTCCGGTTTCTCATCAGGCACCGGGGTTGCGACATCGCCCTGGTGGCGGGTGACGATGCAACGGACGAGACAATGATTGCCCTGGAGCCCGACGGTGTCGAATTCATCTCGGTACGTGTTGGCAAGGGTTCGACACGGGCGCGCTACCGGACCGACCTCACCGGCTTGCGCATGTTCCTCACGGAACTCCGTAGCGCACTGAATTCACGAACTGAACCCGAAGAGGTGAGTACATGACCATCGACCCGGCCCGGCTCGCCGACGACTATCAACTCGGCATGATCGGTAACGGCCGCACCTGTGCACTGATTGATGCCCGGGGAGATATCGTCTTCTGCTGTCTGCCTGACTTCGACTCCGGAACGGTGTTCGCTGCCATACTCGACGCGGACAAGGGCGGCTCGTTCCGGATCGAGATGTTGGGAGGCCGGGTTACCGGCCAGGCGTTCGAGCGCAATACCAACGTACTTGTGACGAGCTATGCCGGCGATGAGGGGGCGTTTGAGGTCGTGGACTTCATGCCCCGCTACACGACTGATGGCCGGGCCGGTGCAGAACATGACGTGGCACCGGACGTGGTGCGGAGGGTCCGGCTTGTGCACGGGGCTCCCCGGATTCGCGTGGTCTACGATCCCAGGCTCGACTATGCCCGCGGCGAGACGCGTGTGGTTTGCCAGCCCGGATTTCTGAAGGCCATGTCCGAACGAATGGGTGAGCACGGGCTGGCC
>CAYVVX010000747.1:0-2744 GCA_964455315.1 uncultured Planctomycetales bacterium
AGCGCATCGATCGCCGCGTGGAGCTGGCGGACAAGACAATGTGGGGAGAGGTGCTGGAGCGACTGCGGTGCAACCATTGCGGGCATGCGTACTACTACAACCGCGAGCCGGAGCCCGGGGAAGAGGTGGAGCCGGTGGCGGGCCTGGTGATCTACACGCCGATCCGCTGCCCCGACTGCAACTCGAAAGAGGTACGGACCACCAGCACGCGGAGGCCGGTCCGCTATCACAAGTGCGGCAACTGCGGCAGGTCCTTTCAGTCGGTTGAGGAGCGATGAGCAGCAAGGCACACAAGCGACGGGCCCGCGGCCGCGGGCGGACGGCGATGACCGACCAGCAGCGCCGCAAGCTGTTCGCTCTGGCGGATGAGCGGGGCATGGATCTGGACGCGCTGCGGGCATGCACGCCGGCCGGCAGCGTGTCCATGCTGACCAGGCGGGAGGCGTCCATGCTGATCGGCAAGCTCGCCGGCGGGGCCGACGCCGCGGCGGCGGAGCGGCGGGATCGGGCGACGCCGCGGCAGCTCGAGCTGATCGGGCACCTGGCGGGCTACCTGCGCATGGATCACGAGCGGCTGGGGGCGTGGATGGGGCCGCGGTTCGGCGTGGCGAGCTTGAAAGAGCTGCACTCGCGGGAGGTGGCCTCGCGGATCATTCAGGGCCTGCTGAGAATGTGGCGAGCGTACCAGGTGGCGGGTGAGGCGGGAGCGGTGATGCGGTGACGCTGTTTGTCGATGAGGAGCGGCGGGACCTGGTGAGCCGGTGGGGCCGGTACCGCGAGCTGCTGAGCCGCGGCGTCGACGTGACCGCCGCGGAGCTGGCCGAAATCCGGCGGCTCGCCGGGGAGCTGGGCATCACGCCGGCGCACGTGCAACTACACCGGGCCGCGGTTGCCGCGGCCGGCGAGCTGGCGGCGTCGGCCGGCGAGGATGGGGCTGCCATGCGCGCACGGATCCGGGAGGCGCGCAGGACGCTGAGCAGCATGGAGCGGGAACACCGGGCCCGCGAGCTGCGCGCACGCCAGGCGATCGCCGGCCTCGAGGGCAGGCTGTTTGCGATGACCGCGGCCGGCCGGGGGATGGAAGGCCTTCGCCGGGCATTTCCGAAGCTCCTGGCCGGCGATCTGGACGCGGTGCCGGCGACGATCGTGCATCCGCGGCTGAGCGCCCTGGCCAGGCGGCTGGGCATCGATGCTGTCGAGGGCACCGGAGCGGTGGTGGCGCCGCGGCGATGAGGATGAGCGAGACGTGGCGGCCTGGCGGCACGTGTACCAGGGCCAGCGGGAGGCAAGAGCATGACCGCACAGCAGGAAGCAGCGCTGATGCGCGACATCGGGGCGGCGTATGACGACGCCGCGGCCACGTTTCGCGAGTTGATGGCCTACGCGCAGGCACCGGAGCTGCGGGCGCGCATCGTCGGCGAGATGGATCAGGCCGCGCGGCGCGTGGCGGTGGTGATGATGGCCGGCGGGGACCTCGAGGAAGCCAGCGCGGCGATCGTGGAGCTGCTCAACGACGGGAAGTCGGGGAGCAGCAACTGATGCACCCGCTGACCGCTGCAGCGCTGCGGATCCACGAGCTGCTGACCACGGCCGCTGGCGATGACCAGGCTCCGGGGCGGATCGATCGCGGGGAGCTGGCGGCGGCGGTGGACAGCTTTCGTGCTGTCGACCGTGGCAGCGACGGCAGCATGAACCGGGGCAAGTTGATCGCTGCCAACTATCCACGGCGAATCGTTTTCAATGGCATCTCGCGAGCCGGCCAGCATCACGTGGTCGCGGAAATCGCAGAGGGTGTGCTGGCCGGCGACGATCCTCGCGGCGGGCTGGATCTCGACGTGTTCGAGGCCCTGGCGGTCGACATACTTCGCGAGGGGATGGCCCTGGAAAGCTCCCGGCTTGCCGCCGAGCTGCTGGGCACCATCACGCCGGCGGAAATGGCCCTGGTGCTCCGCCTGCGGGGGCACAAGTGGCGCAGCGTGGCGAGGCTGGTGGGGCTCAGCAGCAGCCACATCAGGAGGCTGGCGAGCGAGCAAATCAGGCGATTACATCCGCGGACCGACGTGAGACCCAGGACCGAGCAATTCCGCCGCGGCTACATCGACCCCAAGACCCAGCGGCTGACGGCGTACTCCGAATGAGCCGGTGAGCACTTCACTTTGCGCAAACCTTTGCGGCACAAAGCGATGACCGGCACAAGCTGCGCGCGCTTTTTGAGCACCCACCGGAATCTGAGGTGGATTATGTAGGAGGCTGATGCAATGGCCAGAACGGTAAATGAGTGGTTCAAGGCACTTGGCGAGGCAAGGGAAGCCGGCGACGAGGTCGCTGAACGGACTGCCCTCGACGCGCTGCGGAAGCTGGGCGTCGAGGTGTCGTTCTCGCCGCTAGCAGTGACCCCGGTCGAAACGCGGCTGCCACCGGACGTGGCGGCGAAGCTGGAAGGCCGGCGGTAAGCAGACAACAACCCTTTGGAGAGCGATCATGGACAAGAGCGCGTGTCTTCCAGTCGGTGGGCCAGGGGCACAGCGAGCGACGGCGCCTGCGACATCGAAGTTTTCCGAGCGGGCGATGTCGTTGCGGCTGGCGACGGTGAATGAGCAGGATCGCTCCGTCGAAGCGGTGCTCGCGACGGAGAACCCCGTCAACATCTACGACTGGGATCGCGACGCGGTGTTACCCGAGATTCTGCTGATGAGCGGACTGCGCATGCCGTCCAACCGCCAGGTGCCGCTGCTGGACACCCA
>CAYVVX010000748.1:0-2740 GCA_964455315.1 uncultured Planctomycetales bacterium
GAGATACTCAAGGTGTGAATAGTTTCTATCATGACCCAGGTGTAGATCAAGCTCAAGCTCGGCGTTGATGCCGGCGAGGTTTAGAAAACCGCCGGTCAGATCTGGAAGAACATCGCCGACCGTCACCGGGACGACATTCGCACGCCGGAGCTGCTCGACCGCCTCAAGGTGCGCACCTGGCGCGAGAAGCAGCGGCAGTTCATCGAGGCCGTCGAGAAGGAGAAATACCTGGTGACCACCCTGTTCGGCGTGGTCAGCATGGTGGCGGTGCTGCTGGTGGGTTGCATCTTCTACATGATCGTGCAGCAGAAGACCCGCGACATTGGCATTATCAAAAGCATCGGGGCGACCTCCGGCGGCGTGGCGGGGATCTTCCTGTCCTACGGTGCGGCCATCGGCGTGGTTGGCGGGGCCATCGGGACGGTGGTGGGGACATTGTTCGTCTGGTACATCAACGAGTTCCAGGCCATGCTCGGACGGATCAGTGAGCGGGCCGTGGTGTGGAGCCCGGAGGTGTACTCATTCGATCACATTCCCAACGAGGTCGAGCCGCAACATGCGGTGGTCATCTACGTGGTGGCCATTTTCGCGTCGATGCTGGGCGCGGTGGTGGCGGCGTGGCGGGCGGCGCGGATCTGGCCGGTGGCGGCGCTGCGGTATGAGTAGCGATCGCGGCATTGAGAAGGCTGCTTCATGAGCAAGATCATCCTGGAAGCCTCCGGGCTGCATAAGTCCTACCTGCTGGGCAGGACCGACCTGCATGTGCTCAAGGGCGTGTCCATCTCGCTCAGCGAGGGCGAGTTCGTGGCCATCATGGGCAGTTCCGGCAGCGGCAAGAGCACGCTGCTGCACCTGCTGGGGGCCCTCGACGTGCCCGACCTGGGGACGGTGCGCTATCGCGGCGTGGATGTATTCGCCGGGGGCAACGCCAGGCGCGACCGGCTGCGGAACGCGACCTTCGGTTTCGTGTTCCAGTTCTATCATCTGCTGCCCGAGCTCAACGTCCTCGAAAACGTGCTCATGCCCTGCATGGTGGGCAACTCGCTGCTGGCCTATCGGACCAACCGGGCGGGGCTTCGCCGCCAGGCCGAGGAGATGCTGGAGCGGATGGGGCTCAGTGATCGGATCAAGCACAGGCCCAACGAACTGTCCGGCGGCGAGCGGCAGCGCGTGGCCATTGCCCGCTCGCTGGCCAACCGCCCGCCGATCTTGCTTGCCGATGAGCCGACGGGTAATCTGGATGCCGCCACCGGGCGTGGAATCATGGCCGTACTGGAGAAGCTCAACCGGGAGGGGCAGACCATCGTGATGGTCACCCACGACGCCCAGGTGGCCTCTTCGGCCCACAGGATCGTCTCGCTGGTGGATGGCAGGATTGCTGCCCGCAAGGGCGAGGAGCAGAAAGCAGAGCGTCGCGCCTGACGGCGGTTCGGTCGCCGGGGCCGCGCGGCGGCGGCTCGGCATCATTCCCGAGTCCGGTGTGGTGACCGTCGATGCCTCACCCGCCGTGCCTTTCACGTCCTCCTACCCTTCGATGCGAACCCCAGGCAAATCCGTCCGCAGGACGGAAACCGCAGGAACCGACGCGCATGGACTTTGACAAGCCCAATCCATACTCTCCCAAGCCGCACCTGAAGATCTTTCTCGACGGGCACATCGTGCCGGTCGCGGAAGCGAAGATCAGCGTGTTCGACCACGGGCTGCTCTATGGCGACGGCGTCTTCGAGGGCATGCGCGCCTATGGCGGGCGGGTATTCCGGCTCGATGCCCATCTCAAGCGGCTGGAGGACTCGGCCAAGGCCGTCCGGCTGACCCTGCCCATGAGCCGCGACGAGCTGAGCCAGGCCACCTACGACGCCCTGAAGGCCAACAGCGTCGTCGACGGCTATATCCGTTTGGTGGTGACCCGCGGCGTGGGCTACCTGGGGCTCAGCCCGACGCGGACGGGCACGCCCTCGGTGTTCATCATCGCCGACCAGATCGAGCTGTACCCCCGGGAGCTGTACGAGCAGGGCATGGCCATCATCAGCTCCAGCGTGGTTCGCAATGTTCCCAATGCGATCTCGCCGCGGATCAAGAGCCTCAACTACCTGAACAACATCCTGGCCAAGATCGAAGCCCTTGATGCCGGGGTGCATGAAGCCATCATGTACAACCATCTCGGGTACGTGGCCGAGTGCACCGGCGACAACCTGTTCCTGGTCCGCGAGGGGGCGGTGCTGACGCCGCCGCCGAACGCAGGCATACTCGAGGGCATCACCCGCCAGGCGGTCATCGACCTGATCCACCAGCGCGGACTTCCCTTCCGCGAGATGGAACTGACCCGCCATGACCTCTATATCTCGGACGAATGCTTCCTCACCGGCAGCGCCGCCGAGGTGATCCCGGTGACCAGGATCGACGGCCGGCCGATCGGCACCGGCGAGGTGGGCCCGCAGACGCGGAAGCTGATCGGGGACTTCCGGGAGATGGTCAAGAGGGGGGATTGAGCGCTTCCATCAGCTCCGAGGCTGGGCATGTCGATCGAGTCACGATCGCTCTCGCCGACGATTCGCCCTTTTCCAGGTCTGGGCCGAACCCTCCTGGGGCGGGTGGTCTGGATCCTGATGCTCAGCTTTGCGATCGGGTTCGCCCTGGCCGTGGCAAG
This sequence comes from uncultured Planctomycetales bacterium, assembly GCA_964455315.1. Classification (GTDB taxonomy): domain Bacteria; phylum Planctomycetota; class Phycisphaerae; order UBA1845; family PWPN01; genus CAYVVX01. The sequence goes on from CAYVVX010000748.1 coordinate 2,648, forward strand.
CCCGCTGCTTGGCGTGACGCACGTTGACTTTGCCGGAAGTCAGCATTTCGGCTACCCCATGAGCTTCCTGTCCCACGACTGCATTGTGCATGG
>CAYVVX010000749.1:0-2740 GCA_964455315.1 uncultured Planctomycetales bacterium
TGGCCACCGCCAGGTAGGTCTTGCCGCTGCCGGCGGGGCCGACGCAGAAGACCAGGTCGTGCCTGCGGAAGGCGTCGACGTACTCGTTCTGACCGTCGGTCCGCGGACGGATGACCATGTGGCGGGAATAGACGTCGATGGCCTCCCCGCCGGCGAGGTGAACCTCGTCGATGCGGGTGACATAGTTGATGGCTTCGGCCACATGCTCGTCGGAGAGCTCGCCGCGATCGGCGAGGGCGCGCTGAAGCTCCTCGAAGACCGTGGCCGCCCGACCCACCGCCTGGGCATTGCCGGAAAGCTTGACCGTGCTGTCACGGGCACTGATCTGCACGCCCAGGGCCCCGCGGATCAGCCGCAGGTGGCGATCCCCGGAACCGAACAGGAGGGCCCGCTTGCCCGCGTCCGCCAGAGTGATATTGAGTTCCAACCGTGATTCCCACAGGTTCGGCAACCGGCAGGGCCACAAGGTTCCCCGGGGGTCGCCGCCATGATGATGGCTATCGGTATCCTACACCATAGGCATCCACAATGTCAGCATCCACCAGGCGATCGGGGCGGCCAGCAGGGGGGAGTCGACCAGGTCGAGCAGGCCGCCGAAGGCCGGCACCAGGGCCCCGGAGTCCTTGCTGCCCACGTCGCGCTTGATGGCCGACTCGACGAGGTCGCCGAGGTGGCCAAACATGGCCATAATTACTGAAAAAATAAGAGCTTGCGCCATCGTGAACGGGGCGGGGCCGAGACCGGTCCCGAGCTGCCGCCAGAGCAGGACACCCCCCACGCCCACCAGGCAGGAGCCCAGCAGGGCCCCCAGGAACCCCTCCACGGTCTTGGCAGGGCTCAGCCAGGGGGCCAGCGTTCTTTTCCCGAAGGAGCGACCGATAAAGAATGCCCCGATATCGCCGGCCTTGACCGTCAGAATGAAGTACACCACCAGCGCCGCCCCGGCGGCTCCCGGGGTCAGGCAGCGAATCCGCACCGCAAACGATCCAAGCAATCCCAGGTAAAGCGGGATAAACATGGTCATGGCCATCGAACCGGCGGCCTTTTCGGTGGTCTTGCGAGCCAGGACGGTCAGGGCGGCGCCGATCAGCCCGCCGGCCAGCCAGAAGAGGGTCAGGTGGGCGCTCCCGCCGCTGAAACCGCCGAAGGAGGCGGCGCCGATGAGCCGCTGCTGCATCTCGAGCCAGGGGAGCAGGGCCAGCCCTCCGCCGACGAACGCAGCCCAGCCGGCAACCGGGGCGTAACCGCCCGCACGGCACAGCCGGGCGAACTCGAAGGTGGCCAGCGTCACCAGGACGACGACCAGCCCGGTGACGGGCAGCCCGATGGTCCACGGGCGGGTGCCCGCGGCGAGCTGGTGATCGGCACCGACGCCGGAGGCGAGCCGGCCGTCGAAAACCACCAGCCCGGCAATGGCCAGGATCATCAGCGAGCCGAACAGAAGCCGCTGCCAGAGCATCAAGGCCTCCTCGTGGTCATGTTCCGACGCCGATGGCGGTGGCGGCGGCGTAGTTCTCAGTGTGGGTGATGGAAATCAGGACTTCTTCGATTCCGAGCTTCGCGGCGATCTCCGCGCTGACCCCGCTGAGCCGCACGGAGGGCTTGCCGGCGATGTCGTTGACGATCTCCATGTCCCGCCAGGCGATGCCTCCCCGCCAGCCGGTGCCCAGCACCTTGAGAATCGCCTCCTTGGCGGCAAATCTCCCGGCCAGGCGTGGCACCGGATCGCGATGCCGGCGGACGTAGGCGCACTCCTCCTCGGTCAGCAGCCGGTCGGTGAGCTGATCACCATGGCGCTCCCAGACGTCGCGGACGCGCGCGCATTCGATGAGGTCGATGCCCTGTCCGATGATCCGCATGGCAGAAGCGTAACCCGGAGAGGGGCAAGTGAGAAGCGGCCCTTCCGCGTCGTGCCCGCCGGCGGGGCGGTATTGACTTCGTCGGAGGGTGGACGGTAAATTCATGTCTCAAACAAAGGGCCGGAAACCCGACCTCCCCATCGCGTGCTATCCTGCAGGAGGCGATCCATGCAAACGACATCACAGCGGGAGCTGTTCCTCGCCCAGGGCTACGTGATCGTGCCCGCGCTCCTCGCGGGAGACGAACTCAGGGAACTGGACCAGATGGCCGACCGGCTGCTGGACGGGGGGCTGCGACCGGAGATCGCGTATCGCGGCCACCTGCCGGATGACTTCTACACCTTCTGGGAGCCGGGGCTGAAAGAGCGGGCGGATCTGCCGCGTCGCCAGCGGGTCCGCCTGATGTCGAATATGTGTCACCATCATGGCTACTTCCACGGGCTCGCCCGCCATGGGGCCATCCGGGCGGTGATCGCCGACCTGTACCAATCCGGTGTGCGCCTGTTCAGCGACACACTGTTCATGAAACCGGCCCATCACGGTATCGAGGCCGCCCTGCACCAGGACACGGCGTTCTGGCCCAAGCTGGAGCCCAACGCCGTCAACTTCTGGATGGCGATCGACGCGGCAACGGTCGAAAACGGCTGCCTGCACGTGATCCCGGGCACGCACACGCGCGATCTGCCACACCATGACGACCCGGTCCAGGCCCACTTCCTCCATGACCACGAAGTGGACGTGAGCCGGCAGATCCCCATCACCCTCGAACCGGGCGGCGCGATCTTCTTCGACAGCGGGCTCATCCATCGCAGCTACCCCAACCGCACCGATCGGAGCCGCCGGGCCTACACCGCCGTGTACGGCGCGGCCAACATGCGCCA
>CAYVVX010000750.1:0-2738 GCA_964455315.1 uncultured Planctomycetales bacterium
ATGCTGGCCCCGTAGGCCTCCGGCGACTGCGGATCGTTGCGCAGCCGGTCGAAGAGCCCGCGTAGCCGTGCCAACTCGCCTTCCGCCGGTTCATTGCCGCGGGCCACGACGGCCAGGTGCTCGAGCCCCTCCGGGCCGCGGGCCTGGCCGATGGACTGCAGCGCGGCCAACTCGTCGCCCCCCACCGCCACCTTCTGGAGCATCTCGGCGAACGCCTCGGCCGGCACCTTGTCGCGCTTGTCCAGCACGGCGAAGATGGCCTCGTGCCGCTCGGGACCGAAGCCGCGGGCGGTCAGCAGGGCCGAGAGCAGCGACCGCGAGTTGATCTTCATGACCATGTCCGCCGGTGTGAGCCCCACCTCGCGGAAGAAGTCGATGGCCACCAGGATGCACTCGGCATCCGCCAGGGCTTCGTCCTCGGCGCCGACGATGTCGATGTTCCACTGGAAGAACTCGCGCAGCCGTCCCCGCTGAGGCCGCTCGGCCCGGCACAGCCGCGGCACCGCGAACCACTTGATCGGGCGCGGCAGGGCATTGGCCCGGGCATTGATCATCCGGGCGATGGTGGGCGTCATCTCGGGGCGGATGGCCAGCTCGCGCCCGCCGCGGTCCTCGAAATGGAACAGCTCGCTGACGATCCCCTCGCCGCTCTTGGCCCGGTACAGGTCGAGGTACTCGAAGATCGGCCCGTCGTATTCCTCAAAACCGTTGCGGCGGGAGACGCGTCGCCAACCGTCAACGATCCAGTTGCGCACGGCCATGTCGGCCGGGTAGAAGTCGCGGGTGCCCTTCACCGGTTGAAGTTTCATGGTCAGTATCCCGGGGGCTGGTGGTCAGGCCGACTTGCGCAGGCTGACCGGATTGCGCGGCTTGCGGGCGGTGCCGCGGCGGACCCTGGGAGTTGGCCGCTTGGATGTCTTCGCCGCGGCCTTGCGGCGCTTGGCCGCCTGGTCCCGCCGCTTTTTCGCCAGGTACTCGTTCATGAAGCGCTGGAGCTGCTCGCCGTCACTGAACACATGCTCGTACTCATACTCTTCGTCGGCGTGCCAGTCACAGCCTTCGGTCTTGTACTCGCGGCAGATGGGCGGGCGGTTGTCATAGATGCCGCAGCGGTTGTCCGGCAGCAGGTGGCGGCACTTGCGGTTGACCTGGACGTACCAGGCGCCGTCCTCCACGAAGATGACCGTATCCTCGTGCAGCAGGAACCAGCGGACGTCCTCGAACTCGCGCCGGGTCGTCGGCTTGTCGATTTCCATCGCGTAGTAGCGGCAGCACAGCGCGACGCACTGACCGCACAGTCCGTCCTTGTGACCTAGAATTGGCAACTTCACAGGAGATCCCTCTCATCAAAGCCACGGCGCCACGAAGAGCCGATTGTACGGGTCCGCACCGGAGGCGGCAACACGATCGGGACTGGAACCGGGGATCTTTTCGCAGCACCGCGTCCTGACCGCGCCGGTTCCGACGGCTATACTGATGGTCATGCGCATCATTGCCGGCAAGTGGCGAGGACGGCGATTCGAGGCTCCCGGAGGCGGCTCGACCCGCCCGATTCTCGATCGGGTCAAGACCGTTCTGTTTGACATGCTGGGCAACCGGCTGGCCGAGCCGGGACACCTGCCCCCGCTGGCGGTGCTGGACCTGTTCGCGGACAGCGGGGCGCTGGGGCTGGAGGCCTTGTCGCGCGGGGCGTGGTACTGCCTGCTGGTGGAGCGACATCCGCAGGCGGCCCGGCTATTGCGCCGGACGCTCGACGAGTTGGGCATCGTCGGCGACGCCCGGGTGGTGGAAGGCGATGCGACCTTCTGCCCCCTGCCGCCGCCCAGGGCTCTGCCCGGCGAACCCGCGGCCTACCGCCTGGTGTTTGTCGATCCCCCCTACCGGCTGCTGAGCGGTGCCGAGCCGGATCCCGGCATGAGCCAGCTCATGCGCCGGCTGGCCACCAGCGAGGTCATCGCCGACGACACCCTGATCGTGGTTCGCCACCCGCTGCTGCGCGACCCGCCCGACCTCTCACCGCTGGTCGAGGAGGAACGCCGCGACGTGGGCAGGATGACCCTGCGCTTCATGCGCGTCCCGTCCTATCCTCCACCCGACGCCGGGGATCAGCCATGAACGGTCCCGGCAGCCTGGCCGAGTCGGCGCTGGCGGTGGTCCGGCGGCTGCGCGACCAGGGGCACACCGCCTACTATGCCGGCGGCTGCGTGCGGGACATGCTGCTGGGCGGTGAGCCGAAGGATTATGACATCGCCACCGACGCCGAGCCTGAGCGGGTCCGGCAGCTCTTCCGACGGGCTCAGCTTGTGGGTGCCCAGTTCGGCGTGGTCCGCGTCCGCCATCGCGGGCACTGGATCGAAGTCGCCACCTTTCGCCAGGACATCGACTACCAGGACGGCCGGCGTCCTTCCCGGGTGACCTTCACCAACGCCGAGAAGGATGCCCGCCGCAGGGATTTTACGGTCAACGGGCTTTTCTACGACCCCGTTGATGAACGAGTGCTCGATTTCGTGGGCGGCAAGCAGGATCTGGAAGCGCGGCTGATCCGGGCCATCGGAGTGCCCGCAGAGCGGTTTGCGGAAGACCATCTGCGGCTTCTGCGGGCGGCGCGACTCGCCGCACGGCTGGGATTCGAAGTCGATCCCGCGACCGCCGACGCGATTCGCGCCCACGCCGCTTCGCTGGCCCGCATCACACCGGAGCGTGTCCGCGAGGAACTGGACAAGATGCTGGCCCACCCG
>CAYVVX010000751.1:0-2734 GCA_964455315.1 uncultured Planctomycetales bacterium
ATGGAGCAACACTATTCATCACGCGCTTGGGTTGCGGGCGAAGCCCGCGCTAAGATCCACTCAATCTCACAGATTCTCTTCTATCGGGACTTCATTCTCCGCGGCTATGGGACGTTGCCCGGTTGGTTTCCGGACCCCCACCCGGAAAATGCGTGAACTCTGTGGCCTGCGCCGGTGCGACCTGCCCGAGCCAGGCCGGTTGGTTACCGGTCCCCGACCCTTCGGATGCCCGCTCCTCCGACCGGGTCATCGGTCAGACCGCGGAGGCGGTTGAGGCATCGGTCCGCGCATCGGGCTGGTCCGTCGAGCCACCGGCGGGTATGGTGCCGGCCATGAACGTCGTGGTCCTGCACAGCGGCGGCATGGATTCCACCGTGCTGCTCCACCACCTTCTGGAAGAGGGGAATGCTGTCCGCGGTTTCGGCGTGGACTACGGCCAGCGGCATCGCCGCGAGCTGCAGGCCGCGGAAACCCTCTGCCGGCGCCTGGGCGTGGACTGGCAGCTCGCCGCCATCACCGCCTCCGAGCCGCTGTTCGACCGCAGCGCCCTGACCGGACCGGCGGAGATTCCCGAAGGACACTACACCGATGAGAGCATGAAGCAGACGGTGGTGCCCAACCGGAACATGATCCTGCTGGCGCTGGCCATCGGGCAGGCGATCAACCTGGGTTACGAGGCGGTGGCCTACGCCGCCCACGCCGGCGATCACACCATCTACCCCGACTGCCGCCCGGCGTTCGCCGACGCCATGGCCAACGCGGCCGGGCTGTGCGACTTCCGGCCGGTCAGGCTGCTGCGCCCGTTCATCGACCTGACCAAGGCCGACATCGTCCGGCGCGGGGCGGCGCTGGGCGTGCCCTTCGAACTGACCTGGTCGTGTTACCAGGGGGGGCAGGCCCACTGCGGGCGGTGCGGCACCTGCGTCGAGCGGCGGGAGGCCTTCGCACTCGCCGGAATCCCCGATCCCACCGTATACTCTCCGTGATGGACGACCTGAAGCATCTGGGCAAGCCCTCGAACCAGCCGATCGACCGGGTGGACCTGATCCCCTGGGCCGGCGGCGTCATCCAGGTGCGCCTGGACTGTGCCGAGTTCACGTCGCTGTGCCCGGTGACCCATCAGCCGGACTTCGCCACGCTGACCATCGAGTACGTCCCCGGCGCGCACCTGATGGAGACCAAGTCGGTCAAGCTGTACCTGTGGCGGTATCGTGACCAGCGGGCCTTCAACGAGACGCTGATCGATGCCATCGCCGAAGACCTCACCGGACAGATCCGGCCCCGCTGGCTCCGCGTCACCGGGCGTTTCCATCCCCGCGGCGGCATCGGCGTGACCGCCGTCGCCGAGCGCGGCGACCACGAGTACCGACCCGCATGACCACCGCCGTCCGCAAGATCAGCTTCTGTGCCGGGCACCGCGTCTGGCGGCACGAGGATCGCTGCGCCCACCTGCACGGGCACAACTACATCGCGTTCCTGCACGCCACCGCCGAGCAGCTCGACGACCTCGGGCGGGTGATCGACTTCCGCGTGCTCAAGGAACGGCTGGGCGGCTGGATCGACGAGCACTGGGACCACGGCTTCATCTGCCATCGTGACGATGCCGAGGCCCGGGCGGCGATGAGCGCGATCCCGGGGCAGAAGACCTTTCTGCTCGACGGCAACCCGACCACGGAGAACCTGGCCGCGCATCTGCTGCACGTGGTCGGGCCCGAGCAACTTGCCGGGACCGGTGTGCGGCTGGTGCGGGTGGTGCTGTGGGAGACGGAGAACTGCTACGCGGAAGTGGCGGTCGAGGGGGCCTGAGGCGGGAGCCGGTTCAACGCGATGCGGCGCCGGCGCCTTGCCGGGGCATGCCGCGGGGGAGCGACCCACGGAGCAGGATCGATTGCACGGGACACGTCCGGCGCGGGGGCCGGACGCCACGGTGAAACGATGAAGGCGTACCAGGTCAACGAGATCTTTCACTCGCTGCAGGGCGAGGGCGTCCGCGTGGGGACGTCCAACCTCTTCCTGCGCTTCAGCGGCTGCAACGAGACCTGCAGCGTCGAGACCCACGGCTTCGACTGCGACACCGAATTCGTGAGCGGGCGGAAGATGTGCCTGGCCGAGATCCTGGTGGAGCTCAGGGAGATCGGCGGGGTCTGCGACTGGGTCATTCTCACCGGCGGCGAGCCGGGTTTGCAGGTGGATCGCGAGCTGATCGACGGGCTGCACGGCGCCGGCTACAGGCTGGCCATCGAGACCAACGGCTCGATCGCGCTGCCCGACGGCATCGACTGGATCACGGTCAGCCCCAAGGTGGCCGAGCACGCCATCCGCCAGCGTACCGCCCACGAGGTCAAGTACGTTCGCGGTGCCGGGCAGGCCATCCCGCGCACGGTGGTGCAGGCGGAGCATTACCTGATCTCCCCGGCGTTCAACGGGCTGGAAGTCGATGCCCGAACACTGAACTGGTGCATCCGGCTGGTCAGGGAGAACCCGCCGTGGCGGCTGTCGGTGCAGCAGCACAAGCTGTGGCGCGTGCGGTGAGTTCCCCTCCGGGCTTGCATGAGAAGAATGAACCACCAAGACACAAAGGCGCAAAGAAGAGGATATTTGGGGTGAAAGCCACTGATCAGAGACAGCGCCTGATGTGAGGTCGCGGCGAAGACGCCTGGTCGATCCCGCGGCCGGTATTCTCTGTACTACTATCCATCACATTCTTCGTCTCCCGCAAAGATTTTTCACGCTG
>CAYVVX010000752.1:0-2734 GCA_964455315.1 uncultured Planctomycetales bacterium
GAACAGGTGGGGCTCATCACCGGTAACCGCAAGGTCAATCCCGATGCGACCATCCGCGTGGTGGTGGCCGAGATCCTGCTCAACCATCTGCTGTCCACCGACCCGTCGGTGGCCGACATGGAGCATGTCAGCGGCGTGGTCATGGACGAGTTCCACAGCTTCAATGACTACGAGCGCGGGGTGGTGTGGGAACTGTCGCTGGTGCTGCTGCCCGCCCACGTGCGGGTGATGCTGCTGTCGGCCACGGTGGGCAACCCGTACGAGTTCAGCCGCTGGCTGCGCGTTGAGCACGGGCGGGACGTGAAGCTCATCGAGTCCAAGGATCGGCGGGTGCCGCTGGAGTTCGTCTGGGTGGCCGACAAGCTGCTCACCGAGCACCTGCCGGGCATGGTCGAGGAGGATCGCGTTCCGGCGCTGGTTTTCTGCTTCAACCGCGATGAATGCTGGGAGGTGGCCGAGCGGCTCAAGGGGCTTTCGCTGGTCAAGCCGCCGGCGCGGGCCGAGATCGAGGCGTATCTGCAGGAGGTCGCCGAAGACCTCAGCGACGGCGTGGGGCCCAAGCTGCGGCAGATGCTCCTCCGGGGCGTGGGCGTTCATCACGCCGGCGTGCTGCCCAAGCACAAGGAGATCGTCGAGCACCTGTTCACCCGCAAGCTGGCCCCCTTCGTCATCTGCACCGAGACGCTGGCCGCGGGCATCAACCTGCCGGCGCGGTCGGTGGTGCTCAGCACGCTGGTCAAGGGTCCGCGCATCGACCGCAAGCTGATTCCCTCGGCGTCGGCCCACCAGATCTTCGGCCGGGCCGGCCGGCCGCAGTTCGACACGCAGGGCTACGTCTACGCGGTGATCCACGAGGACGACGCCCGCATCGCCAAGTGGAAGAAGAAGTACGAGCAGATCGATCCGAACTCGAAGGATCCGGGGATCATGCGGGCGCGGAAGGATCTGGAGCGCAAGAAGCCCAGCCGCCGCAAGAACGAGACTTACTGGACGGAAGGACAGTTCCGCACGCTGATCGAGGCCGGTCCCGCGAAGCTCTGGTCGCACTCGATGATCCCGTACCCGGTGCTGATCTACCTGTTGACCAGGACGGGGACACTGGGCGAGGTGCGGACGTTCATCTCCAGGCGGTTCCAGATCCCCGAGCGGATTGCCGGCTTCCAGGAACAGCTTGGATTTATGCTCGCCAACCTTGCGGGGCTGGGCTACCTGACACTGTCGGAGGACGGCGAGCAGGTCACCCTGCACGCGTCGATCCACAAGCTGCTGGCCTTCCGCAGCATTGATCCGCTTTACGGGGCGTTCCTGCTGGAGCACCTTCCGCGCAGCAACGCCGACGAGAAGCTGCTCGCGCTGGAATCCGTGCTCCAGGTGCCGCCGGCGATCGGGCGCCGTGTCTACCCGCCCGAGATGCCTCCCGGCCCGCTGCAGACCGAGGTGATCATGCCGGCGCTGATCCAGTCGGGAACGGTGATCGCCAGTACGCAGCAGGCCGACGAGGAGGAGGACGACTTCGACCCGTTGCTCGCCGAGGAAGAGCAGCGCCCGCCGACCTTCCCGGAAATGCTCAAGATGGTCTTTGAGGCCCGGCTGGCGGCACCCGAGCCGGTTTTCGTGCAGACCAAGTGGATCACCGGCGGTGTTCGCGAGGCGGGGGGAGACTTCTACCGCTTCGTGCGCTCCCGTGAACTCGTCAAGCAGGAGGGGCTGATCCTGCGTCACCTGCTGCGGATGACCATTCTGGCCGGCGAATTCTTCGAGCAGAGCCAGGATCCCGAGTACCAGGCTATCGCCGAGATCGCCACCCAGGCCTCGCAATCCGTCGATCCGCGCTACACCGATCGCTTCCTGGAGCAGGCCCGGGAGGTCCGAACGCTCCCGGTGGTGTAGAATAGGGTCGTCGAACGCGAACGGGCCGAGCGACGGGCGAGTACCTGGGTCGAAGGCGTCATGGCCGATCTGCGATTCCGCGCCATCCTGAAACCGGCCGGCTTGAGCGATGCTCAACTGCGCGCCCTGGCCGAGGCGCTGGGCAAGGCCATCGATCGGCAGAAGCGACTGGCCGTCCGCACGCCGCACGTTCTGACTTTGCTGGAACTCACCGAGACCGATCAGGCGTTCATCATCGAGCATGAGCCGGCGACGCCGCTCAACGTGGCCGAGGTGTTCGACCCGCGCAGCGAGGGCTGGCCGGCGCTACGGCTGCTGCGCATGGCGGCGGCGCTGGCCGAGGCCCTGCGCGTGGCCCACGACGGGCAGTCGCAGCCGATGGTTCACGGCGGCATCAGTCCCGGGGTGATCCTGCTCAGTCCGGACGGTGTCGAGAAGGTCACCGACTTCGGCATCGCCGAGGCGCTCAGCACGACGCTGGACGAGCGCACGCGGCTGGACCTGGCGGTGGGGGGCGACGATGGGGCGGAGTTGCCCGGCGGTCCGTTCAGCGGCGTGTGGCAGCGGCTGGACCCCGGCATCGAGCGCGACGACCGCCTGTGCGCGTTCATCGATCCCGAAAAGATCGCCACCGCGACCTATCGCAGCTTCGAGCCGCTCGGCGACGTGTTCGCCGCCGGCGTGGTGCTGCACCTGCTCGCCGAACACCGCCATCCCTACTTCCATCACGAGACCGAAGCCCATCGCGTCGTGGACATGGTCGAGTTTGCCATGCCCGGGCGGCTGCCCTCGGCCGCGCGGCGGAAGGACTTCCGCGACTCCGAGGAGCCGGCCGTGGTCGCCT
>CAYVVX010000753.1:0-2723 GCA_964455315.1 uncultured Planctomycetales bacterium
TCAGCACATCGTCGTCCCCACCGCCGGCGGGACCATCCTGCCGAAAATCTGGAAGGCGTTCCGCGAGTTCGTGAAGCTGGGCATCGTCGCGGATACACCGTGCCGGATGTATTCAGCCCAGGCCGGCGGCTGCGACCCGGTGGTCAAGGCCGTCCACGCCGGCACCGACATCATCAAGCCGCAGAAGCCCGACACCATCGCCAAGTCGATCGCCATCGGCAACCCGGCCGACGGGTACTACGTGGTCCAGGCGGTGAAGGAGTCCGGCGGCTGGGCCGAGAGCGTCACCGACGACGAGATCATCGAGGGGATCAAGACGCTGGCCGAGGCCGAGGGCATCTGGACCGAGCCGGCCGGCGGCACGACCATGGCGGTGACCAAAAAGCTGCTCGACCAGGGCCGCATCCCGCGGGACGAGTCGATCGTGATCAGCATCACCGGCAACGGGCTCAAGACGCAGGAGGCGGTGCTGGATAAGCTGGAGACGCCGGCTTTGATCAACGCCCGGCTGAGCGAGTTTGACGAACTGCTGAACGCGCCGGCGCCGGCAGGCCGCGGGCAGGCCGTGGCGGTGTGAGCGATTGTCGCCGCACGCCGCTCATTCTTATGCGAGACCGGAAGAGTTGAAGGAGATGGCCACAAGAGGCACATGATGCACAGGATCATGGATGGACGATGGGGTGGTCGGCGCCAGGTATTCTGTGCCTTCGGTGCTTTTTGTGGCGAAGATCTGAATCCCGCGAGCTGATCGCGGGGCTTTCACAGGAGCACGACGCACGATGTCATTGCAGGTACGCATTCCCACGCCGCTGAGAAAGTTCACCGACGGCGCCGACACGGTCGAGGCCGGCGGCGGGACCATAGGCGAGGTTCTCACCGGGCTGTGCCAGAAGTATCCGGATTTCAAGCCGCGGCTGTTCAAGGATGACGGCAGCCTGAACCGGTTCGTCAACGTGTTCGTCAACGAAGAGGACATCCGCTTCATCGACGACCTGAAAACCCCGGTCAAGGCCGGCGATGATATCAGCATCATCCAGGCCGTGGCAGGGGGATAGAAGTAATGAGTAATGAGTGGGGAAAGGGTGCTGCGTTCTCTGTGACCGGAAAACCTTGCAGGGTGGGCCGTTCCCGCCATGCCTGTTGCCTGTAGTCTCCAGCCTCTTCCCGAGACCTGATGTGGCCATACAGCAAGAACTCGAACTGACTTTTCCCGCCCAGCGCGTGACCCAGCCGATCCTGTCGCGCATGGCCCGCGAGCACGACGTGGTCTTCAACATCGCGTCGGCCAATGTGTCGCACGCCCGGGGGCATTTTCACCTGACCCTGCTCGGCGAGGACGCGGCGGTGAAGGATGCCGAGCGGTTCCTGCGCGACGCGGGCGTCGAGGTGAAGCTGATCAAGTCGGGGCCGTACGCGGGCCAGGTGCCGCCCCGCCCGAAGCGTCAGCAGGGCACCCCGGGCGAAGAGGTGGTCAGCCGCAAGCTGTGGATCACCTACATGGACGACTTCCGCCGCGGCCCGGCCACCTGGGAGATGGCCTGCACGTTCGACGTGACCTTCGACGTGCGGCAGTCGAGCACCGGCCCGTCGGTGAGCATCATGGCCATGCTGCTGGAAGGCCCGCGCAGCCAGGTGGAGGGGGCGATCGAATTCCTCCGCAGGCACGGCGCGGAGGTGGAGCCGATCGAGAAGAGCGTGATCGAGGGATGAGGGGGCGGTGAGAAGTGAGAACTGAGCAGTGAGAAAGCGAAGAGGCGGCGTTGAGGAGTCTGCCGCCGGCTGCCTGGGGTAGAATGCTTTTCATGGTCCCTGACCTACAATTCGGTCACCAGTCGTCGCCGTCGGTCGATGTCCGGCGCGAGCGGATCAAGGCCATGGCCGGAACGCCGGCGTTCGCGGCGGCGCTGCTGCTGGTGTTCGGGTGGTTTTTTCACGGGCTGAGCATCGATTCGAACTATCCCGTGTACAACAGCGCCGTGGCCGCGTTCCCCTGGGTGCTGACGGTTGGCGGCGTCATGATGGCGATCATCGCTGTGGCGTGCTTCCTGGGCTTCCGCCAGGGAATGCTGGCGGATGGGGCGGCCACCGTCCTCGTTGGTGCGGGGATGTTCCTCGTGGGTGCGATTCAGGCGGTCTACGAAGTTCGCAAGCCGGAGCTTGGACTGGATATCAACTCGATCCTCAGCATGATCTTCGGTGCCATGTTCGTCGCTTCCGGGCGGCGGAGCCTCAGGCTGCATCGGATGTTCTCGGCCCCCGCGGGCTTTCGCGAGGCCCGGCCGATGAGCGACGTTGAGGCCCGGCTGGATGCGCCGGAGGCCGATCCGGCGGATTCGGAGGCCCGCCGCGAGGCCATGCAGCGGTTGCTGCGGCACAAGAAGAACGAGCCGATGTCGGCGGCGCCCGCGCCGATGGAGGATGCCGGGGCAGCGCCGCCCGCGCCCCGTGTCCCGCCGCCGCGCGTGGTCGAACCGCCGCCCGCGGCCGAGGCACCCGATCAGGCGACCGAGCCGCATGAGCCCGAGGGCGGCTTCCTGGCCGACCTGGGTCGGGAAAAGTGATCAGGCAGGCCGGACATCGCGAGTGAGTCAACCAAGAGAAAGTGAGGCCGGCGCGTACCGCGCCGCGAACGCATGACCATCAGCAAACAGGCGGAAAAGATCGAGCAGGACCCGACGCTGGCGCGGTATTCGCGGCAGATGCTCTTCGACCCCATCGGCCAG
>CAYVVX010000754.1:0-2717 GCA_964455315.1 uncultured Planctomycetales bacterium
CGTGGTTCTGCTCGACCGCCGCGCCGACCAGGCGCGTGACGCCGATGCCGTAGCTTCCCGGCCCGTCGCTGATCATCGCCTACAGCCATTGCATCGCTCACGGCTACGACATGGCCTACGGTCTCGATCAGCAGAAACTGGCGGTGGACAGCGGGATCTGGCCGCTCTACCGCTACGACCCGCGCCGGCTGCTGAACGGTGAGCCGCCGCTGATTCTCGACGCCACCCCGGGCAAGGCCCGCGTGGCTGATTACATGCGTAACGAGACCCGCTTCCGCATGGTCGAGAAGATGGATCCCGAACGGTTCCGGCGGCTGGCGGTGGAGGCGGCCAACGCCTCCGCGCGGCGGGTGGCCATCTACGACCATATGGCCAGGCTGACCGTGCCCAAGTTCGACGCCGCCGGGCAGGTGGTCGCGACCGGCGGCAACAGCAAAGGCGCCTCGACGGCGCCGGAAGCGGCCGGCCGGCGGCTTGAGTAGCACAGTGCAATCGGCGGTGCCCCGCGTTGAGGTCGCCGCCTTCATCCGGGAGGTCCGCAGACTATGGATCTGACAACCACGTACATGGGTTTCGAATTGGCCAACCCGTTCATTGCGGGTGCCTCCCCCCTGGCCGACGACCTCGGACGGGTCCGGCAGCTTGAGGATGCCGGTATCGGGGCCATCATTCTCCGCTCGCTGTTCGAGGAACAACTGGCCGCGGAAGGGCTGGCCACCATGCGCTCGGTGGACGGGCCGGCGAACTCTTACGCCGAGGCGCTGACCTACCTGCCCAGCCCGGACGACTTCGTGCTCGGCCCGCAGGAGTACCTGGAGCATCTGGCCAGGGTCAAAGCCGCGGTGAGCGTTCCGGTGATCGGTTCGCTCAACGGCGTGAGCCTGGGCGGCTGGCTGGAGTATGCCCGCCAGATCGAGGAGGCCGGCGCCGATGGGCTGGAACTGCACGTATACTCGGTGCCCGTCGATCCGAACGAGTCCGGCGCGGCCTTGGAGCAGCGCACCATCCAGATGGTCGAGACCGTCAAGCGCGAGGTCAAGATCCCGGTGGCCCTGAAGCTGTCGGCGTTCTATACCTCGTTCGGTAACATGGCCAAGCGGCTCGATGCGGTGGGCGCCGACGCCCTGGTGCTGTTCAACCGCTTCTACCACCCCGATATCGACATTGATAACCTGGAGGTGGTCTCCAAGCTGAAACTGACCGATTCGTCCGATCTGCCCCTGCGGCTGCGCTGGCTGGCCATCGTTTCCGGGCGCGTGCGTGCCTCCCTGGGAGTGACCGGCGGTGTGCACACGCTCAGTGACGTGGTCAAGGCGATCATGTGCGGCGCTCACGGGGTGCAACTGGTCTCCTCGCTGCTGCAGCGGGGTCCGGCTTACGCCGGATCGCTTCGCGATCAGCTCCGCGCGTGGCTGGAGGAGAACGAGTACGAGTCCCTCGGCCAGATGCGCGGGAACATGAGCCTGCTGCACTGCCCCGATCCCAAGGCCTTCAACCGGGCCAGCTACATGCAGGTGTTGCAGACCTGGGAGGTGTGAGTCAAATGGTGGTGTGGGGGTGACGGGAGGATGCCTTGCGGCGGAAACATCCTCTTTGCACCTTGTGACGAGCAACCTGTGTGTCATCCCCGCACCCACCGCTTTGCTCCCCGGGGCCTCACCGCTGGGAGGCGAACATGAAGCGCGGCTCGCTGCTGCTGTTGATCGACGGGCTGTGCCTGCTGGCCGGCATGGGTGTTGCCGCGACCGGGCTGCTGATCCGATATCTGCTGCCGCCGGGCAGCACCGGACGTCGGGGCGGCGGGCTGACCCTGTGGACCTGGGACCGCCACGGTTGGGGCGAGTGCCACTTCTGGCTGTCGGTGGTGTGCATTGCGCTGCTGGGTGTGCACGTGGGGCTGCACTGGTCGTGGGTCTGCGGCACCATACAGCGACGGCTCGGACTCACCCCGCAGACCAGGGAGGGCCCCGGCAATCGCTGGTTGTACGGTGCGGCGCTGATCTTCGCGTTGGCGGCGCTGCTGGCCGGTTTTCTGCTGGTGGCCGGGCGGGCGGTGAAGTCGGCGGCCTGATCGACGCGGACCCGGCCGTGAAGGAATTGGCCCTGGGAGGGGCCGGACCGCTATGCCCGCGCGAACGCATCGCCGATACGATGGTGCCTGGTAAGGCCCCGGCACACCGAGCAGGATCGGGCGCGAAGATCGCGTCAAGTCCTCGCCGCCAACACCGCGTGTGCGCTAGAATACTTCCGCTTGTGTGCCCACCTGGATGATTCTGCCGGCGATGCGGCGCAGGGCGGCCTGTTTTTCCCTGGAGTTGAGCAACATGGCAGTGAGCCCGATGGAAACCGAATCAAGCTCTTCCGGCGTGCGTGACCTGGAACCGCTGTTTCTGCCCAGGTCCATCGCGGTGGTGGGGGCCAGCCGGACTCCGGGTTCGGTCGGCAATGCCATCGCCCGCAACCTGATCTTCGGCGGCTACACCGGCGAGATCTACCCGGTCAATCCCAAGGCCCGCGCGGTCCTGGGCATTCCAACGTACGCGCGCCTCTCCGCGATCGAGGCACCGCTGGACCTGACCGTGATCGTCGTGCCGGCGCCCGCGGTGGAGTCGGTGGTGCTCGAAGCCGCCGAACACGGTACCAAACACATGGTGGTGATCTCCGCGGGGTTCAGGGAGATCGGCGGGGAGGGACTGCAGCGCGAGCTGCGGTTGAAG
>CAYVVX010000755.1:0-712 GCA_964455315.1 uncultured Planctomycetales bacterium
AGGTCGGGGTGGTGGCGGCGGAAAACGGCGGCCTGACCCGCGGGCTCATGTAGACGGAGGCTGAGCTGACATACACGAAGCGGCGCGGCTTCAACGGCAGGGAGGCGTCCAGCAGCCGCCGGGTCCCATCGATGGTGACCCGGGAGAATTCATCCCACCCCCCGGTCATCTCCACGCGGGCCGCGGCATGAAAGACCGTATCGCCGGGTTGAACCAGGCCCTGGTCCGACCACGGATGGCCGTCCACCGCGACATCGCCGAAGACGGGCTCGGCACCGAGCCCGGCGAGATCCCGGGCGCTCTCCGGGCTTCTGACCAGCGCCCGAACCCTGGAAAAGCGGGAGAGCAGCATCCTCACCAGGGATTGCCCGAGGAAGCCCGAGCCACCGGTGAGTGCCGCATTCATCCGGCGTTCCTCCCGGTAGCTGAAGAGGTGGTCCCGCCCGGCGAGACGATGGAGGACTCCTCGCGCGGGCGCCGCGGCAACCAGCGGGGCACCCGCCGGCAGTACTCCTCATAAGCAGCGCCGAACCGCTTGCGGAGCAGCGGCTCCTCCAGCCGGGTCACCTGCACATGGGCGATCAGCATGGCCGTGAGAAACAGCAGCAGGATGCCGGTCGAGGAGAACATCAGCGCTTCGCCGAGCAGGGCCGCCACCAGGCAGGCGGCGACCGGGTTGCGCACCCAACGGTACATGCCTTCGCTGACGAAC
>CAYVVX010000755.1:722-2716 GCA_964455315.1 uncultured Planctomycetales bacterium
TAGGCGCCCCGCCCGCGGCTGGTCAACAGGTAGCTGGCCATGAGGTAGCTGATAACGAAGATCCCGAAGACCACCGCGCCGAGAATCCGCACCGCCGGCCCCGCCTCGAAGTGCAGGGCCGGCATGTAAACGTCAACCCGGTACGCCAGCCACGGCAACCCCGCGAGTACAAGTCCGAGAAAGGAAGCGCCGTAGACGAACATGCGCACCGGCAGCGGAACCCGGCGCAGCGCGCCGGCTACCATCGCAGGACGAAACCTGCGGACATCCACTTGCTGGATTCCACCGAGTAGAGCACCACCTGCTCGCCCGGCTTGATCTCGCCGCTGCGAACCATCTCATCGAAGTGGATGAGGATGGACGCACCGCCGCAGTAACCCGTGCGCTGGGCCCGGAACTTGACCTTCTCGGGCGTCGCTCCGAAGGGCTTGGTCACCTTGTCGATGTTGTTGTCGTAGAGCTGGCGACCCGGGATGGAGTAGACGAAATGGTCCACCGTCGCCGGATCGATGTTCAGCGACTTCAGCATGTGCTGGACGCCGTCGGCGAGATAGGGCACCGCGTCCTGGCTGACCTTGAAGAAGTCCTGGTCCAGGTGGTGGCTGCCGCGCTCATACACCGAAGGGATCTGACGCTCCCAATCCATCAGGTCGGCCACGCCGCCGCCGGCGATCATCCCCGGCGGCCGGTCCGAACCGACCGACTCGACATAGGTGCCCAGGATCTCCGCCGGAACCCGGCGCGAGGGCGTCCCATTCGACGGTGGATCGCTGGCCTGGAGCACCAGCGCCGCGCTGCCGTCGGCCAGGATGTAACGCAGCGCCGCCTGGGTCTTGGTCATCTGGCTCTGGTTGAAGTAGCAGCTGCGCAGGTAAACGCTGGACAACTGGGCATAGACCACCAGGGCGGTCTTGTACCGGCCGGTCCGCATGGCGTCGTAGGCGATCTGCACGCTCTTGCCCACGCCGGAGCAGTTGGAGTGCAGCTCCATCTCGGCACAATGCTCGATGCCCAGCGATTGCTGCAGGATGGTTGAGGTTGGGGGGGTCGAATGATCGTAGTTGGGGGTCGCCAGGATGAGCAGATCGACGTCCTTGGGCTTCTTGCCCGCGGCATCGAGCGCCCGCCGTGCGGCCTCTTCGCCCAGGGACGCGATGGTGTGGGTCAGCCGGTGCGTCTCCGGGTCGATGGCGAAGTGCCGGGACTCGACACCGCTGCCCTCGAGCATCTTGGGTCCGACGTTGCGGATGAACCCCTGGATCCGCTCTGGTGCTTCCAGCAGCGGTCCCAGCACGTCATCGATTCGGTCGTTCGGGATCGGATCATTGGGTAGAAACGAACCCGTTCCGATGACGGTCACGGAACGGAACATGTTATCCATCACTGTTCCTCTTTCGGCCGCAGTCTGATTATGCTACCCTTCAGCCAGCCCGAATCCGGCGGCTACCCTGAAGGCAGACAGCACAGTACCATGCCAGCATCTGAACGAGAAGTCAATATAACCGGCCTTGTCCCGGGGCGACAGCCCGGAGGTCAGAGACGATCCGGCTGGACCGGGGCAAAGTCGCCCTGCGGGCCGGAGAGAAGGCCGCGGAGCTGCCCTGCATGAGATGGATCGTCCGCTTCGCCGTTCTGGCCGCCCTCGGCGCCGGCGTCTGGTTCGGCTGGCACCACTATCAACGCGAGGAAACGCTCAAAGTCCGCACCGTCAAGGTGGAAAAAGGGGCCTTGTCGCTGACCGTTACGGCCACCGGTCGCCTGGCCCCGACCACGGAAGTGCTGGTCGGCTGCGAGGTTTCCGGCCTGGTCGGAGAGGTCAACGTGGGGCACAACGACCGCGTCCACCGCGGGCAGGTGCTGGCCACCATCAAACCCGAACTTTACAACGCCGAGTACAAGCTGGCTCTGGCGGAACAGGGCCGCTTCACCGCCCAACTCACCCAGCTGGAAGTCCAGGAGCGTGAAGCCAAGCGCGAGTTCGACCGCGTCGAGCG
>CAYVVX010000756.1:0-2715 GCA_964455315.1 uncultured Planctomycetales bacterium
CGCCCCCTCGCCCTTCGAGCTCTACAGCCTCTACGGCGACCCCGGGCTCGAGCCGCTGGCGAACTTCGCCCATTCACCGCGCTTCTCTTCCAGGGCCTTCTGGCCGGAGGGGGTGATGCGGTAGAACTTCCGCCGCCGCCCCTCCGGCGCCTGCTCCCAGAACGACGACAGCCACTTCTGCCGCTCCAGCCGGTGCAGGGCGGGGTACAGGCTGCCCTCCTTGAGCTCGAAGTACCCGCTCGACTGCGACAGCACCGTCTGGGCGATCTGGTACCCGTAGCTGGGCGCCCGCGAGACCACGTCGAGGATGAGCATGTCCACCATGCCCCAGAGCAGTCGGGAATCCATGAGCGGCGGCTCCTTACCTAGTTCGTCTAGGTATAAGCATAGCACGTCTAGGTATGGAAGTCAAACAGAATCCGACGATTCTGCCTGGTATGAGCCTAAGGCTTGCCCTGATGCCTGGCCGATCGTATGATAATCTGAAGATCGGAGATTCAGCATGGCCGTAATCACAAGCCGTATGGGCAAACGCGGATCCTTCGTCATCCCCGCCGACCTTCGCCAACGGTTCGGCCTTCGAGACGGCGACCTGATCATTGCCGAGGAGCGCGAGGATGGGATCCTCCTGCGTCCGGCCGTCGCCGTTGCTGTGGAGATCTACACACCACGGCGTCGGGCTGAGTTCCTCCTCTCGAACGCGGTCGGTGCGGAGGACTATGCCCGCGCCATCGAGGAAGTTCGCGAGATGGGGCTCGATCCCGAAGAGATCCCTCACCACCGGCCGGACAAACGCTGAGCCGTGGATGTGGTTTTCCTCGACGCGAACGTGCTCTTCTCGGCCGCGTGGATGAGCAGCAGCACGCTTCGGCGCTTGTGGACACTGCCGGGGGTGCAGCTATGCACGTCGGCGTATGCTGCCGAGGAAGCCCGGCGCAACCTGCCGACTGTCGCCATGCGTGACGAACTGGAGCGCCTGCTGTCCGGCATGACGGTCACCACATCGTTCAATCCAGAGAGTACCCTTCCCGATAACATCGCGCTTGTATCGAAAGACCGCCCGATTCTCGCAGGTGCGATTCAATGCGGGGCGACCCACCTGCTCACCGGCGACAGGACGCATTTCGGTGCGCTTTACGGCGTTACGGTTGCGGGTGTACTTGTCCTTCCCCCCGATCGCTACCTGCGCGGGCGTCTCTGATACGATGAACCTGCCATGGGCGATGCGGATGTCATCATCGTGGGGGCCGGGGCGGCCGGGCTGGCGACGGCCATCTTCGCGGCGCGGCATGGGCCGGGTCTGCGCGTGGTTCTACTCGACGGGGCGACGAAGCCGGGGGCCAAGATCCTGGTCAGTGGCGGGGGGCGCTGCAACGTGACCAACGTGCGGGTGGCGCCGGAGGACTTTCAGGGCGGCAGCCGGCATGCCATCCGCAAGGTGCTCGATGCGCTGCCGGTGGCGGAGACGGTGGCGTTCTTTGGCGAGATCGGGGTCGAGCTGCACGAGGAGGAGCATGGCAAGCTGTTTCCGGATTCCAACAGCGCCAGGACCGTGCTCGCGGCCCTGCTGGATGAGGCCCGGCGGGTGGGGGTCGACCTGCAGGCGGGGGAGCGCGTGGTCGAGGTGCGGCGAAGTGAGGCCGGCGAAGCGGACTTCGTCGTGTGCACCGAGGGCGGGGAGTTCGCCGCGCCGCGGGTGGTGCTGGCCACCGGCGGCAAGTCGCTGCCCAGGACCGGCAGCGACGGTTTCGGTTACGAGCTGGCTCAACGACTCGGTCATACGCTTGTACCGCCGGTCCCGGCGCTGGCGCCGCTGGTGCTCGACGGCGAGTTTCACACGCCCTTGTCGGGAATCTCCCACGAGGTCGCGCTGACCGTGCGGGTCGAGGGCGGCAAGCCGGTCACCTGGCGCGGTTCGCTGCTGTGGACCCATTTCGGCGCCAGCGGACCGGTGGTGCTCAATGCCTCCGGGCATTGGGAGCGGGCCCGGCAGCTTGGCCGTGCGGCCACGATCACCGCGAACCTGCTCCCCGATGAGGACTTCGCCACGCTGGAACAGAAGCTGATCCACGCGGCCGCATCCCGCCCCAAGGCGACCATCCGCTCGCTGCTGAGCGAACTGCTCCCGGCTCGGGTCGGTGAGGCATTGCTGGCCGACCTGGGCATCCCGGCACATATCGTCATGGCCCACCTGTCGCGGGATGATCGGCGCAGGCTCATCCACGGGCTCCTGTCCCGCCCGCTGCCGGTCCGTGAGAGCCGGGGGTACAACCACGCCGAGGTCACCGCGGGGGGCGTACCGCTGAGCGAGATCGACCCGGCCACGATGGCCTCGCGGGTCCGCCCCGGGCTTCACCTGGTGGGTGAGATCCTGGACGTGGACGGTCGGATCGGTGGGTTCAACTTCCAGTGGGCCTGGTCGGGTGGCTTCGTCGCCGGGCGGGCGATCGCGGCGGAGTTGGGGTAGAGTGGGAAGTGAGAGGTGAGAAGTGAGAAAACAGGTGCTGCGGTCAAGCATGTGAGGTGCGATATGGCGTCCGCGTTGAATCGTCGTGAGTTGCTGGGTTGGTCCTCCGCGTTGGCGGCGGGGGGGCTGTTGTCGGCGCCGCCATCGATCCGCGCGGCCGAGGAAGAGCCGGCTGGCCGCGAGCGCGCCCCCCGCACGTTCCACCACGGGCTGATCACCAACAACCAGGCCCAGGGCAGGACGCGGGG
>CAYVVX010000757.1:0-2692 GCA_964455315.1 uncultured Planctomycetales bacterium
CGCCAGGCTGGACGGCGCCCCGACCGCGGCCAGCACCGGCGCCCCCATCATGGCCACCTTCTGGACCAGCTCAAAGCTGGCCCGCCCGCTGACCAGGATGATTCTGCCGGTCATCGGCACCTGTCCGGAGATGAAGCGGGCCCCGATCAGCTTGTCCAGCGCATTGTGCCGGCCCACGTCCTCGCGCAGCAGGAGCAGGTTGCCCGCGGCATCGAAGAGTCCGGCGGCATGAATCCCGCCGGTGCGGGCGAAGTCAGGCTGGGCGGCGCGGAGTGTCGCCGGCAGGGCGTGAATGATGCCGATGGGGACGCGCGGCTCCCGCGGGGCGATCGCATGGCGCCGACGAACCTGAATCGCGGCGATCGATCGCTTGCCGCACACGCCGCAACTCGACGTGACGAATGAGTGGCGGTCGAGCAGGCTCGGGTCGATCGCGACGCCATTTCGAAGCGTCACTGCGATCACGTTCGGCTCCACGCGGGAGACCTGCTCGATCTCCGGGGGTTCGCCGACGAGGCCCTCGGTGAACAGGAAGCCCGCCGCCAGCTCCACGTCGTGGCCCGGCGTGCGCATGGTCACGGCCACCGGCATGGTCGTGCGCCGGCCGGCGGAATCCGCATGCAGCCTGATTTCGAGGGGTTCCTCGATGGAAAGCTGATCGGTGTGGCGCTCCGCCGCCTGCCCCGACACCTTCTGAACGGGCACCGTGACGATGCCGGTCTTTGCCTGTGGACGCTTCATGCGATCTCCCTCAGACAGCGGCGCGCCTCGCTCCCGCGCGCCGGCCGTTATGCAGTGATCCGCGCTGCCCATGGGTGCCGCCCGTCATGTGCGTTGCCGACTCCGGTCAACGGACATGATACCGCATGATCCAACGCCGCCCATGCCGGTTCCATCGTGGCCTCATCGGTTCGCGGGCAGTATAATCCGCCCCCGCGGCCGATGTTTCTTTCCAACTCAGGCACCTGCGTGGTACGTGAACGAACCCATGAGCACCATCACCATCGACGGCTCCGCTCATCAGGCCGCCGCGGGCGAACGGCTGATCGACGCCCTCAACCGCGCCGGCTGCGCCGTGCCCCAGGTCTGCTACCACCCGCAACTCGGCCCCATCCAGACCTGCGACACCTGCATGGTCGAGGTGGACGGAAGGCTCGCCCGGGCCTGCGCGACCGAGGTTCGCGAGGGCATGACCGTCGCCACCGGCTCGCCCGCCGCGTCGGCCGCTCAGCGCGAAGCCTTCGACCGCATCCTCGCCAACCACCTGCTCTACTGCACCGTCTGCGACAACAACAACGGCAACTGCACCATCCACAACACCACCCGCCGGATGGCCATCAGCCACCAGGGGATGCCCTTCCGGCCCAAGCCGCATAAAGTTGATGACTCCAATCCCTTCTACCGCTACGACCCCGACCAGTGCATCCTCTGCGGACGCTGCGTGGAAGCGTGCCAGAACGTGCAGGTCAACGAGACGCTGTCGATCGACTGGGAAGCCCCGCACCCGCGCGTGCAGTGGGATGGCGGCGCTGCCATCGGCGATTCAAGCTGCGTCTCCTGCGGGCACTGCGTGACCGTCTGCCCGTGCAACGCGCTGATGGAGAAGTCCATGCTCGGCAAAGCCGGCTTCCTCACCGGCCTGCCCGAGCCGGCCAGGCTGGGCATGATCGAGGTGGTCAAGGCGATCGAGCCGGAAGCGGGCTACGGCGCGGTGCTGGCCCTGTCCGACGCCGAGGCGGCCATGCGCGATGCGCGCATCCGCCGCACCAAGACGGTTTGCACCTACTGCGGCGTCGGGTGCAGCTTCGACGTCTGGACCCGCGACCGCCACATCCTCAAGATCGAGCCCGAGCAGGGGCCCGCCAACGGGATCTCCACCTGTGTGAAGGGCAAGTTCGGCTGGGACTTCGTCAACAGTCGCGACCGGCTGACCACCCCGCTGATCCGCGCCGACGGCCGCTGGCAGGAGGCGACCTGGGACGAGGCCCTGCGGCTCGTTGCCCGGCGATTGTCGCAGATCAAGGCCGCCGACGGGCCGGATGCCATCGGGCTGATCTCCTCGTCGAAGTGCACCAACGAGGAGAGCTATCTCATGCAGAAGCTCGCCCGGGCGGTGATCGGCACCAACAACATCGACAACTGCTCGCGCTACTGCCAGGCGCCCGCGACCGTGGGCCTGTTCCGCACCGTCGGTTACGGCGGGGATTCCGGATCCATCCGCGACATCGAGCAGGCCGATCTGGTGCTCATCATCGGCAGCAACACCGCCGAGAGCCACCCGGTGCTGGCCACGCGGGTCAAGCGGGCCCACAAGCTTCGCGGCCAGAAGCTGATCGTCGCGGACATTCGCGAACACGAAATGGCGTCCCGCGCTGACGTTTTCCTGCGCCCCAGGCCCGGCACCGACCTGGTCTGGCTCTCGGCCATCAGCCGGTACATTCTCGAAGTGGGGCTGGCGGACGCCGCGTTCCTCGAACGCTGGGTGGACGGGCTCGACGCATATCGCGAGAGCCTCTCCCCGTTCACGCTTGACGCCGCCGCCGAGCACACCGGCTTGTCCGTGGACACGCTCGAACGGGTTGCCCGCACGATCGCGGACGCTGATCGCGTGTGCATCCTCTGGGCCATGGGCGTCACTCAGCACGTCATGGGCTCGGACACCTCCACGGCCATCTCCAACCTGCTGCTGATC
>CAYVVX010000758.1:0-2691 GCA_964455315.1 uncultured Planctomycetales bacterium
GGACTACACCATCGTTGTCGCCGCGGGCAGCTCCCACCCGGCACCCCTGCAGTACATCGCACCGTATGCCGGCTGCGCCATGGCCGAGTACTTCATGTACGAGCAGGGCAAGGCCACGCTGTGCGTCTATGACGACCTGAGCAAGCAGGCGACCGCCTACCGGCAGCTCTCGCTGCTGCTGCGCCGCCCGCCGGGCCGCGAGGCGTATCCGGGTGACGTGTTCTACCTGCACAGCCGCCTGCTGGAGCGCTCCTGCAAGCTGGCCGAGGAATACATCATCGTTCCCAAGACGGCCCCGTCTTCGGTGAAGGAAGGCGTCAACGGCAAGAAGTACATCGGCGTCCCCGGTAAGCACGAGTCACAGCACGATCTGAAGGCCCTGGCCAAGGACGACCACGAGGTTCGCAAGATCCCCACCAGCGGCGGCTCGCTGACCGCGCTGCCGGTGATCGAGACGCTGGAGGGCGAGGTCTCCGCGTACATCCCGACCAACGTGATTTCGATCACCGACGGGCAGATCTACCTGGAGCCGGACCTGTTCTTCGCGGGCGTCCGCCCGGCGATCAACGTGGGCATCAGCGTCTCGCGTGTCGGCGGCAAGGCCCAGATCAAGGCCATGAAGAAGGTGGCCGGCTCGTTGCGTCTGGACCTGGCGTCGTTCCGCGAACTGGAGGCCTTCGCCCAGCTCGGCACCGAGCTCGACGCCGCGACCCAGCGGCAGCTCGACCGCGGCCGGGCCATGGTCGAACTGCTCAAGCAGGGGCAGTACAAGCCGTACCACGTCGCCGACCAGGTGCTGTCGATCTTCGCGGGTACGCAGGGCTTCTGCGACGATGTGCCGCTGAACCGTGTCCGGGAGTTTGAGGAGGCGCTGCTCAGGCACATACTCGACGAGTTCCCCGAGGTGCGGGAGGAGATCGTCACCGCCGGCGACCTGTCGTCGGAACTGAGCGAGAAGCTCAAGGAGATCATCGGAAACTTCAAGCAGCGGTTCGTTGCCGGAACGAAGAAGTAGGAGCATTGGACGGCCCCCGTTTCAGGCGGGCCCGCAGGACGCAACATGGCTAAAGCCCGCGCCATCGTGAAACGCCGCAAGGCGGTGCAGAACATCCGCAAGATCACGCGGACCATGCAACTCATCGCCACCGCGCGGTTCCAGGCGGCCTTCACCCGGGCCACCCGGACCAAGCCCTACACCGAGGGCATCACCGCGATGGTCGAGCAGGTGGCCCGGGCCGCCGGCGACGTGGAGCACCCGCTGCTGCGGGCCAACGACGAGGCCGGCACTTCGGTGGTCCTCCTGATCACCAGCAATCGCGGCTTGTGCGGCGGCTACAACGCCTCGCTGCTGCGGGCGGTGCAGGAACAGCTCCGCGAGAGCGTCGACCTGTACGTGGTGGGCAAGAAGGGCATCGGCTACTTCCGGTTCATGCGCCGAAAACTGGCGTCGACCGACACCCGCTTCGAGGACAAGCCCAAGTTCGAGGATGTCGAGGAAATCGCGGTGCGGATGATGACCGCCTACGAGGAGCGCAAGATCAAGGCGGTTTATGTGACCTCGATGCAGTTTGTGTCCACCGCGACCCAGCGTCCGACCACCATCAAGCTGCTGCCGATCGACCGTCCGGCCGCGGACGAGAAAGCGTCCGGCGCGACCGTGCAGTACGAGTTTTCCCCGCCGGCGGATGAACTGCTGCGGGAACTGCTGCCGGAGACGGTCAAGGTCCGGCTGTTCCAGGCGTTCACCGACGCGACGGTCAGTGAACAGGTGGCCCGCATGGTGGCGATGAAGTCGGCCTCCGACTCGGCCGGCGACATGGTCCGGGCCCTGACCCGGCAGTACAACCGCGCCCGCCAGTCGCAGATTACGCTGGAGCTGCTGGACATCGTCTGCGGCGCAGAGGCGCTGAATGCATAGGTGATCATTGATGAGTCATGGGCGCTGAGTGCGGAACCAGGGCATCGCCCCGCATCGCGAACCGGTTCCTGAGCGCGTGCGATCCTGAGCGATGCGATGGATCTCAAACCCAACGGTTGGATGGACTATGGCAAGCACGAACGACAAGAGATTTGGACGAGTCACACAGGTCATCGGCTCCACGCTGGACGCGGAGTTTGACGATAGCCACATGCCCGCGCTGTACAACGCGTTGAAGGTGCCCATCGAGCGGAAGGTGCTCGGCAATATCGAGCGCGAGATGCTCTGGTGCGAGGTGGCTTCGCACCTGGGCGGGGGCTCGGTGCGGGCCATCGCGCTGGGGTCGACCGACGGGCTGGTTCGCGGCGCGGCGATCGAGGACACCGGCGGCCCGGTGTCGGTGCCCGTGGGCATGGAGACGCTGGGGCGGGTGTTCAACCTGATCGGCAGCCCCATCGACGGGCGCGGCGAGGTCAACGCCAAGGAGCGCCGCCCGATCCACCATACGCCGCCGGAGTTCGCCGACCTGACCCCCAAGTCGGAAATCATGGAAACCGGTATCAAGGTCGTCGACCTGCTGGCCCCGTTTGTGCGCGGCGGCAAGATCGGCCTGTTCGGCGGTGCCGGGCTGGGCAAGACCGTCATCGTGCAGGAGATGATCGCCCGCATCGCCCGCGAGCATTCGGGCTACTCGGTGTTCGCAGGCGTCGGCGAGCGCACCCGCGAGGGCAACGACCTTTGGCTCGAAATGCAGGAGGCGACCTTCAAGGACG